>JARLJF010000079.1 GCA_031291335.1 Pandoraea sp.
CCAGCGTGCGCGCGCGAATCGTGCTGCCGGGTAGCCGCGTATGCGCGCGATATACCTCGGCGATCTGGTCGCCGATGGTGCGCAGCGGATTGAGCGCGGTCATCGGCTCCTGAAAGATCATGCCGATGCGCGCGCCGCGCCAGCGCCGGCGCTCGGCTTCGGGCAACGCCAGAAGGTTGCCTTCGCCTTCCCATGCAATGCGCCCGCCGCTGGCTTGCACGCCGGAAGGCAGCAGGCCGAGCAGGGCGCTGGCGGTCATCGATTTTCCCGAGCCGCTTTCCCCGACCATACACAAGATCTCGCCGCGCGCGAGCGAGAACGAGACGTCGCGAAGGGCATGCGGGCGATCGGCATTGGGCGGCAGGTCGAGGGTGAGGTGTTCGACGTCGAGCAGAGTCGTCATGATGGCTGTCCGAAAGGTTCGCGACGGGTAGCGAAGCAGCGTGGCGCTCAGAGGCGCTGACCGCCGCTCGCGTCGAGGGATTGACCGGTGATCCAGCGGCCGGCGTCGCTGGCGAGAAACGCCACAATGTCGGCGATATCGCGCGGCTCGCCGACGCGTCCCAAGGCCACGGTCTGCGCAATGGCTTCACGCGCCACCGGATCGCTCGCACGCTTGTTCAGATCGGTGGCTGTGGCACCCGGCAGCACCGCGTTGACGGTGATGCCTCTCGCACCCAGATCGGCGGCGAGCAGCAACGTGAGCGCTTCCAGACCGGCTTTCGCCGGGGCGTAGACGCTCATCTCCGGGTAGGCGGCACGCGTGCCCATCGACGAGATGTTGACGATGCGCCCGCCGTCCTTCAGATAGCGCAGCGCATGCTGGATCAGAAAGAAGGGCGACTTGAGGTTGACTTGCAGCACGCGGTCGAAGTCTTCGGGCGTCACGGCATCGATGCGCGAGCGCAGACCCACGCCGGCGTTGTTCACGAGGATGTCGAACTGCGGCGGCAGATCGTGCGCGGCGAGCGCACCGGCAAAGCGCTCTACCAGCGCGAGCGCGCCGTCGGGCGACGACAGATCGGCCTGCACGGCAAACGCACGCGCGCCGCTCTCGCGCAGTTGCGCGACGAGCGTCTCGGCGTCGCCACCCGCTGCGTTGTAATGGACGGCGAGCGTCGCGCCGCGTGCGGCCAGGGCGGTGGCAATGGCGCGTCCGATGCCGCGGCTTGCGCCGGTCACGAGCGCGACCTTGCCGTCGAGACCGATCGGATCGGTGGAATCAGGCAGAAGACTCATGACGCTAGGGCTCCGGAAAGCGTGAGGTTGTTGGCGTGGTCGTCGCTCCATGCGCGCGAGGCTTCGAGCGTGCGTGCCTGTTGCAGCAACGCATGGCGGTCGACTTTGTTGGTGCCAGCCCACGGCAGGTCGGCGACAAAGGCCACACGTCGCGGGTGCTGATAGGCGGGGCCGTTCGCGAGCGCGTGTTGCTTGAGCGCTTCCACGCTCAGCGTGCTGCCCGGTTGGCGTACCACGAAGGCGACAGGCACGGCGGCGCGCTCCTCGTCGGGCAGCGGCACAACGCTTGCCTGCCGCACTTCGGGGTGCGCTTCGAGCAACTTCTCGACTTCCACCGGATAAATGTTCTCGCCTGCGCAGACAAACATGTCGTCAGCGCGCCCGACGAAGTAGAAGAAGCCATTGGCGTCGCGTCGCATCACGTCGCCGCTGTAGTACCAGCCGTCGCTGAGTACCTGCGCCGATTTCTCCGGCAGACGGTGGTAGCCGTGCATGACCGCAGGGTTGCGCATGCACAGCACACCCTGATGCGCATCGGGTCCGTCGACGAGCTTCACCGCGTCGGGCGAGAGGGGGTAGCCGAGCGCGAGCGGCGGCAGCGCAATGCCGTCAGGGTGCGGGCCGAAGATGCTCGGTCCGGCTTCTGTCGTGCCGTAGCCATGGTGGATGTGCGTGTGCGGGAACGCGGCCTGAATGCGGGCGAGCAGCGCGGTGCTCATCGGTGCGGAGCCGAGCATCACGCGCTTGAGGGCGGACACGTCGCGTCCGGCGAGCGTCTGCGGATCTTTGGTGAGGCGCGCGAACATCGTCGGCACGGCTGTTAGCACCGTGACCCGATAGCGCTCGAGTGCGTCGACATAAGACGCCACATCGAACGACGGCAGAATGACGAGCGTACCGTTCGCGGCGAACGCGCGCTTCGCCATAAAGAGCCCGTTCATGTGAAACAGCGGCTGCGCGAGCAGATACCGCTCGGCGGCTGCGCTTTCGGGGCGCACGTAGGTCGCACCCAGCGCCCAGAGTTGGCCCGTGTGCGTGAGCGGCACGCCCTTGGGCTTGCCGGTCGAGCCGGACGTGTAAAGCATCTGCGCGACGTCTTCGGGCGCGGGACGCACCGAGTCGAAGCTCGCGGGCTGAATTTGTGCCGCGAAGCCATCGGGACCGGTGTCGTCGAAATCGATGACTGGCACGCGCGAGGCGAGCGCGTCGTGACGTACGCCGTCGACGAAGGCGAGCGAGATGCCGGCGTCGTCGATCACATAGTCGAGGATATCGCGCGACTGCTTGATGTTGATCGGCACGGCCACGTAGCCGGCACGCATGATGCCGAAGTAGGCGATCAGATACTCGGCACGGTTGAGCGATGCGATGGCGACATGCGCGCCGTCGGGCAAGCCGCGCGCGCGCAGCGTGGTGGCGACGCCGCCCACCAGACGATCGATCTCGGCGTGCGTGTAGTGATGTGGATGATGCTCGTCTCGCAGGTCGATGATGGCCGTCGAGTCGAGGCTGAGAGTTCTGTCGACGAGATCGCCGAGGTTATGCCAGCGGTGAGTCATGAGAATCGGGATAACAAAAGAGGATATGAGGGGCGACGCGGAATGCGCACTCAGCGCTTTCGCAGCGCGGGGTTCAGGGCGTCGTTCAGTCCGTCACCTACCAGATTCAGCGCGAGCACGGCGAGCATGATGGCGAGGCCCGGCTCGGCGCACAGGTACCAGGACGAGCGGATCAGCGTGCGGCCTTCGCCGATCTGCCGGCCCCAGCTCGCAATGTTCGGATCGCCGAGTCCGAGAAACGACACGACCGACTCATAGAGGATCGCGCCTGCGACCACGAGCGTGCCTATCACCAGTACCGGCGGCAGCGCGTTCGGCAGCACTTCGCGCAGCGCAATGCGCCAGGGCGAGAGTCCGACCGTGCGGCACGCCTGCACGAATTCGCGCGACTTGAACGACAGACATTCGGCGCGCGTGAGACGCGCGATAGCTGGCCACGACACCAGCGCGACAGCGATGATCGTGTTCTCGATGCGCGGGCCGAGAATGGCCACGACGGTCAGCACGAAAACGACGTTTGGCACGATCTGGAACAGCTCGGTCAGACGCATGAGCACTTCATCGATCCAGCCGCCCCACCACGCGGCGATGGCGCCGATCGACACGCCGATACCCGTGGCGGCGACGCTCGCGACAACGCCGATCGCCAGCGTGGCGCGCGCGCCGTGCGCGAGCATAGCGGCGATGTCGCGCCCGAGCGCGTCAGTGCCGAGCGGGTATTGCCATTGTTCGAACGGCCAGATTTCTGGCGCAGCGACGATACGCAGCGGATCGCCCGGATACCACCACCCGGCGCACAGCGCGACGATCACGATGAGGGCGAGCAGCAGCGCCCCCGCGACGGCACCGCCGTGCCGGGCGAATTGCTGCCAGGCGCCGGCCCGCTTACGGGACGGACGAGTCAATGCGATCCGATCGGGCGAATCGCTGGTAGCGAGTGTGTCGAGAGCAGGTTCGGCGGAAGACGTCATGGGACAGACCAGTTCGTTGCGGTAAAGCACCACGGGGATTCATGCGGCATGCGTGCGAATGCGAGGATCGAGTCGTGTGTAGACGAGATCCACGGCGATATTCGCGACGATGACCAGAGCGGAGCTGAGCACGAGCAAGCCCAGCACGACCGGGTAGTTGCGGCTCATCACGCTGTCGAAGAGCACGCCGCCGATGCCGGGCCAACTGAACACGGCTTCCACGACAATGCTGCCGCCGAGGACGGTGCCCAGTTGCAACCCCAGCAAGGTGACGACCGGCAACATCGCGTTGCGCACCATGTGCCGCGTAATCACGGCGCGGCGCGTGAGACCCTTCGCCTGCGCCGTGCGTACGTGATCCTGGCGCGCGACTTCGAGCATCGACGCGCGCATCACACGGGCGTACGTTGCGGCGTAGAACAAACCGAGCGTCAGCGCAGGCAGGGCGAGGTGATGCAGCACATCGAGCGAGGCATGCCACGCGCCGACGACGCCCGTGCCGTAGTCCATGCCGATGGTCGTCATGCCGCCCACGGGAAACCAGCCGAGCTTCACCGAGAACAGGATGATGAGCATGATCCCCAGCCAGAAGCTGGGGGCGGCGAAGCACACCACGGCAAGTATCGACACGAGCGTGTCGCGCCATGTGTTCACATTGACGGCGGCAATGACACCGGCCGCCACGCCGACGACCACGGCGATGGCGAGGCTCGCCAGCATCAGCACCAGCGTGGCGGGCAGGTGCGCCATGATGACGTCGAACACCGGTAGGTTGTGCCGATACGAGTAGCCGAGATCGAGATGCCCCACGGCATTGATGTAGTGGAGCAGTTGCTGCCACAGCGGCTTGTCCATGCCGTAGGTCACGCGCAGACGTTCGATCAACGCGGGGTCCGTGACCTGCTGTTCGGCGGTCATCACGTCGAGCAGCGTGCCCGGCACCGACTGGATCAGGCAGAAATTCATGACGATCACGCCGAGCAGGAGGGGTATCGCCTGCAGCACACGGCGTAACAACAGACGCGTCACCATGGCAGCCGTCTCCTTACGACGCGAGCCAGATGTCGGCCAGCGCGTCGCCCTGCACGTTGGCGCTGGTCGTCGCACGCCGCACGTTGGTGCGCGAGAGCGTGAACGATTCCATCTCGACTAGCGGCACGAGCGGCACGTCGGTTGCGGCCAGACGAGCGAAGTCGTGCGCGAGCTTCTGCCGCTTCGTGTTGTCGGTCTCGACGCTCAGACGGTCGACAAGGGCGTCCATCGCCGGATTCGAATACCCGGTAGCGTTGCGGAAGGCGGCGCCCTTGACGATGCCGTCCGTCGTATAAAACTGCGTCACAACCGGCACCAGTTCGAGCGGCGCGGTGAAGTTCGACACGGCGATGTCGTAGTCGTAATCGCTGTAGATGCGCTTGAGCGATGTGGCGCGGTCGAGCGAATCGAGCTTCACGGTGATGCCGACGTCCTGCAGTGCCTGCTTCAGGTACTGGCCGAGCTTGGCGTTCTCTTCGAACCACGCAGCCGCTACCAGGTTGATCGAGAAGCGCGAGCCGTTCTTGCGCGGCAGACCGGCGGCGTCGAGCAAGGCGTTGGCCTTCGCGGGGTCGAACGGGTACTTCGGCACGTCGTCGGTAAAGAACAGCGGATTACTGCGGAAAATCGGCGAGACGGCCGGCTTGCCGCGACCGAAGTAGATCGTATCGATGATGAACTTGCGGTCGATGGCGTGCAGAATCGCCTGACGCACTTCGCGCCGCTTGACGTGTTCGCGTCGCTGATTGAACTCGACCGTGACCGTCCACGCGGCGTTCTCGTAGCCCTTCGTGTCGACCACGATCTTGCCTGTCTTCACGAGGCGATCGATGTCGCGTCCGGGCACCGGGTTGGAGAATGCGACGCCTAGCTCGCCGGTCTCGAGTGCTGCCGAGCGCGATGCGGGATCGCTCCACCAGCGAATGATGAGCTTATCCGGATACGGTTGCGCGGTGTTCCAGTATTGTTCGTTGCGCGTGTACGCGACGTGACTGCCACGCACCCATTGACCATACTTCCATGGCCCCGTGCCGACCGGTGTGTTGTTCAACGGGTTCGTGATGATGTCGCGGCCGGCGTAGAGGTGCTTCGGCACCACGACCTGATACTGGCCCGCGAGAATCGACTTGAAGAAGAACTCCGGCACCGGCGTGGAGAATTCCAGCTTGACGGTGTGTGCATCCGTCGCGCTCACGCGCTTGAGCGCCTTGAGGGCAACCCCTGCGGAAATCGGCTTCCAGTGTTCCTGCACGTTGTAGACGACGTCGTCTGCCGTGAAGGGCTTGCCGTCGTGCCACAGCACGTTCTGCCGCAGCGAGACGGTGTACGTCTTGAAGTCGCTCGATGCCCGCACGTCGGTGGCGAGCACCGGCTGGAACGCGAGCTTCTCGTCGATCTTGAGCAGACGTTCGAGAATCTTGGTCGACGTCATGAACGGGCTGGAGCCGCCGCCGCCCGCCACGAAGAGCGCTTGAGGTTCCAGTCCGCCCCAACTCGCCACGAGCGTGCCGCCGCGACGCGGCGCGGCGTCTGCCGCGATCGCCTGCGTGGGAGAGATCAGCCAACCCGCGGTGCCCGCGAGGGTGGCCGACGTGGCGGCCAGCGCGCCGCTGGCGCTGCGATACAGGAACTGACGTCGGGAAAGACCCCGGGATTTACGCATGATGAACTCCGGAAAAACGCGACGCCCGTGCGTTTCCGCTGGCGCCTTCAATACTCAAAGCGGTGATCGTTGTCGTGTGCGCACTCAGGCCGGCGGCAACGTGGCGTAGCTCGCGCGGCCGATGGCGACCAGCGCGCCCTGTGCGTTGAACAGGTCGACGTCGGCCACGCCAATGCTCTTGCCGAGGCGGCGCACGCGCGCCACAGCGCGCAGATCGGTGTCGATGGCAGGGCGCAGGTAGTCGACGCGGAAGTTGACCGTCGGCAGACCACGCCCGACGAGCATGCCTACAGCGAAGTCGCCGACCGTGTCGATCACGGCAGCGAGCGGCCCGCCGTGCCATTGGCGCGTGCCCTTGCCGCGCTCGAACGTGTTCTGAAAGGGAATGTGAACGTCGATGGTCTGGGCGTCGTGATCGAGCGACGTCACGCGCATGCCGAGCCACGCGATGAAGGTCGAGTTGTCGAAGGCCTGCTGCACCTGTTCGACGGACAGGGTTGTCTCTGTCGTGCTCATGCGCTCACCAGTACCTTGCCGACGATCTGGCGGTTTTCCAGCGATGCGAGTGCCTGTGCGCCTTCTTCCAGCGGCCACTTCTTGTCGACCAGCACGCGCAGCTTGCCGCTGGCGACCAGTTCGAGCAGTTCGTGGAGGTCTTCACGTTCCCAGCCGTTCGAGCCGCGCACCTGCAACTCGAACGTCCAGATGAAGCGCAGGTCTTCCTTCGGATCGAAGCCTGCCGTGGCACCGCACGTCAGAATGCGGCCGCCCTGGCGAAGGGTGCGCAATGAGCGCGTCCACGTGTCGCCGCCGGTGAAGTTCACCACCACGTCGACACCGCCGTTCACCGCAGCGCCGCGTCGACGTGCCGCCTTGCCGTAGCGCGTTCGCACGACTTCGACGAAGTCTTCTTCCGTGTAGTAAATGATGTCGTCCGCGCCCAGTTCGCGCAGGCGTTCGCCTTTCTCGCGCGACCCGGCACAGGCGATGACTTCTGCGCCCGCGAGCTTAGCAAGTTGTACTGCGCAAACGCCCACGCCGCCACTCGCACCGAGAATCAGCACGCGCTCGCCGGCCTTGACCTGACCGATACGATGCATCATGCGCAGCGCCGTGCCGTACGCGACGGGCAGGGCCGCGGCGTCGTCGAACGACACACCGTCGGGCAGACGCACGAGTTGATGCTCGGGCACGCGACACAGTTCGGCCAGACCACCGTGAGTTGTCTCGCCGACGAGGCCGCCCGTCACGCGATTGATCGGATCGACCAGCACCCGATCGCCGACCGACCAGCCCTGCACACCGGGCCCGACGCTCGCGATTTCGCCCGCGACATCCAGCCCGATGATGACCGGGAACGGCAGCTTGATGCCGGGCATGCCGCGACGGGTAAACACGTCGTGATAGTTCAGCGAGGACGC
Organism: Pandoraea sp.; assembly: GCA_031291335.1. Taxonomy (GTDB): domain Bacteria; phylum Pseudomonadota; class Gammaproteobacteria; order Burkholderiales; family Burkholderiaceae; genus Pandoraea. The sequence continues at coordinate 7,886 of JARLJF010000079.1, forward strand.
GCGCACGCGCAACACTACTTCGCCTTCGCCCGCGACGGGATCGGGGAAGTCGGTTTCCAGTTTCAGACGGTCGTTGTCGCCGTGTTCACGCAATACGATGGCTTTCATGTTGAGTCGTGAGTCGATTTCAGGATGAGCGATCCCCTCGGGCAGTCGCCGATCCAGGTTGAAAAAACGGAAAAGGGTGTGACGTTGCGCCAGTGCGCGTTTGCGCCTTTGCGTCTTTATGTCGTTATGCCGTTATGCCGTTATGCCGTTACGTCGTTATGCCGTCGAGCAGCTATGCGCTCATGCGGCTCACGCTGCGGCGGCAAGTCCTTGCAACGCTTGTTCGGTGATCCGCAAGCCGTGCGCGAGCACACTGTTGCGCCAGACGGACGACACCGGCACGAAGGCATCGAGGACATCGGCGCGCAACTGACGGTCACGTACCGCATCGGGATGGGCCTTGGCGCGCGAGCGCAGCCATTGGTCGAGACGATTGGCGAGGCTCGCGTTCGAACCCCGTGTGCCGAATTCGACAACGGCGCCGATGACCGGCCGCCCTTGTGCGAACTGCTCGACACCCCGGAACACCAGCCCCTGATAGTCGGGACGACGCAGCCCGTGCGGCCGTTGATCGAGCACACGCTCCGCTCCCCACCACCGCGCGGCTTCGCGCTGCTCGTGGCTGGCATCGGCGTTGAAGCACAGGAAGAACGGCTCGCCGTATTCCCCAATGCCCGTATGCCAATCGATCAAGCCGATGCGTTGCGCCTGTGACAGGTCACGCTCGACGATGGTCTGCAACGTCACGTTCGACCACTCGCGCGAGCGTCCCCCAAAGATGAGGCCGTCTTCGTGCGTGTATTGGCCACTGGCCAGCGTGTTGAACAGGGCGTCCGGTCCGTGTTCGCTGCGAAACGCATCGATGGCGAGTGCGCTTTGCGCGAGAGCGTCGGTCGTCCATTCGGCGGGAATCAGATGATCGTGCAGCGACGCGTAATGGACGTTGGCAGGGTGCGGTCGCGTGTGATCGATGAAGTTGCGGTTCAGATCGACGTTGTGTTCGGTCGTGCGCGTGGCGTGCGCGAACCCGTACGGATTGAGCGCGTGCACGAGGGTCACGGCGACGTCGGCCGGCAGCGTCTTGGCGGCATGTGTGAGCCACGCGGTCTGCACGGCGGAGCCTGCACCGCCTTCGAGGCCATGCGTGCCGCTGATGGCCAGCAGTTGGTGCGGTGCGTGGGCCGGACCGAGCCGGGCGACGTCGATGCTCAGTTCGCCGCCATCCGGTGCTTTGGCATCGGGATGAACGTACGTGCTCAGGCTGGCCCCTGCGCGGTCGGCGGCGGCGCGAAAGCGCTGACGCGCGTCCGCATAGTCGACGCCGAAAGCCTGCCACCAGGTCGGTTGTCCGCTCATGCGCCGTCCCCTTCCACAAACTGGAGCGCAACGTGGAAGCCGTCTGCCGCAGCCACGAGGACGGAGCCGTCGGGCAGCGTGGTCCAGGGCACGCCGTTTTCACGCAGCGTGGCTTGCGTCTGGGCGAGCGAGCGGGTGTGCAGGACGAGGGCGACGTTGCGTTCGCTGCCGTCGTCCGTCGTCTCGACCTTGCCGAAGCGTTGCTCGGCCTCGGCGGGTGTGACGAAGTGCACGCGGGCGCGGCCGGCCGTGAGCGAGTAGCCCAGCGTGCCGGTGGCGGCGAGGACACCGGGGCCGAAGACGCGGTCGTATAGCGCGGCCGTGACGGCCGGGTTCGGCGACGCGATCACGAAGCCGACGATGTCGGTCACACCGTTCGGATGGTCGCGCCATTCGTCGCGCCAGACATGCTCGGGCGTGAAGTGATGGCAGAAGAAGGTACGGCCGTTACGCACGAGTTCGCTGGCCAGCCGCACGGTACGGAAGCGGGCGTCTTGCGTGGTGCCATCCGGCAGGCGAACGGGGCGGAAGAATTCGGCAGGTGTCTCCACACCGACGCCGCGTGCTTGCAGGGCAGCGAAGAGGCCGTGTGAGTCCTGTGTCTTGAACACCAGGCCGGTCAGACCGAGCGGGGCTTGCGTGACATCGGGGCGCGCGGTCGACTTGCCGGCCTCGTAGCCGAGCAGTTCGAGGTAGTTTTCCCCGAAGATCGCCAGATGGTTGCTGGTGCCGAGCGAGTGGTGACCGCGCTCGGTCAGGGCGAAGCCCAGGCGGCGGTAGACGTCTACCGAAGACTCGAGTTCGCCTTTGACGTTGATGACAACGTGATCGAGTACGGGGGCGGGAAGCTGACTCATGCCTGACCTCCGGTGCGTTGACGATGGGACAGCGCGTTGGAGGCAGAACCGGTGAGGGCGGCGATGGCGGTGAAGGCGACGAATGATGCGCCCGAGGCAGAACGACTGGACACGACAGCTCCCGACAGAGAAAGGACGACGCGTCCATTCTAGAAGCCTTGAGGGTGTTGGCCCAAACGATGGTTTTTGCTTTGCTTAGTGCCGGGCCCTGCGGTCGTGAGGCCCTCACGGGTTCCGTCGGTGCTTCGTTGGCTGTGAGCCCCGCCGCGCGGGCGTCTGCGGGGCTCACGTGCCGGCAGGCGTTCGCCGGCCTGTCACGTTTCGATATCAGGACGAACGTGACGCTGGTGCGATGGCGGCCTCACGATGATCCGCACGGCCCATGCTCAGGTGCACCGCGAGCGCACACAGCACGGCGAAGACACCGGCGGCGAGGAAGGCGCCGCTGAAGCCGCTCGCGTAGGCGTTGCGCCCCGCGTCGAGCAGCGCGTGAGCGAGCGTTGCGGGATACAGATGCAGGGCTTGCGAGAAGTCGCCCGCAGAGATCGCATCGGCGAAATCGAGCCGCGTTGCCAACTCGCCCGCACCACCGGCTGTGGACGCACCGACCACCGACGGGAGATGCGCCGCTACGCTGCGATGCACGCCCGCGCTCAGCATAGCACCGAGCGCCGTGTAGCCGAGCAGGATGCCCGAGAAACGGAACGTCGTGCTGATGCCCGACGCCATGCCTGCGCGATCGCGGGCAATCGTCCCCATGATCGCTTTCTGCGTCTCGCCGTTGAGCAAGCCGCCGCCGCTGCCGAGCACGAACATCGCGATCATCAACGGTAGGGCAGAGTGCGCCAGTCCGCGCGACGACACATAGGCCATTGCCACGTTGCCCAGCCCCGTCAATGCCAGACCGATGACGAGAATTCGATGCGACGGCAGATGCGAGGCGAGGCGCTTGCCGATCTGCGGCAGGAGCAACATGGCCAGTGCGAAGGGCAACATGGCGATGCCGGCACCGAGTACCGACTCTGCGCGAGCGTTCTGGAGAAACTGCGGCAGCAGCGAGGCCATCACCTGAGCACATGCGGCGTAGGAGAACATCGCGAGCGTGGCCCCCGCGAAGGGCCATGAGCGGAACAGCGACAGATCGAGCATCGGATGCTCGCGTGAGCGTTCCACCCGGGCGAACACGGCGAAGAGCAGCGCACCGCCCGCCAGACGCAACACAATGCCGGGGCTCGTCCATCCGGCCGCGGGGCCAGCGATCAGCGCCCACGTCACGCAGAACATGGCGCTGGCGAAGAGGGCAATGCCGGGCACGTCGATGGCGCGTTGTCCTTCGGCTTTCGACTCGGGCACGATGCGCACGACGGCCAGCGCGAGCATGGCGCAGATCGGAGCATTGACGTGGAATGCCCAGCGCCAGCCGAGCGTGTCGCCGATGACGCCGCCGATCAGCGGCGAGAGCACCATTGTCAGCCCCATCACCATGCCCCACAGCCCCCATGCGCGGGCGCGGGCTTCCTTCTCATGAAAACCGTGGCCGATGATGGCCAGTGCCGGGGCCAGCAGGAATGCGGCCCCCACGCCTTGTGCCGCGCGTGCCAGATAGAGCCATTGTGCGGTCGGGGCGAGTCCGCAGGCGAGCGACGCGATGCCAAACCCCGCAATGCCGCAGAGGAAGACACGACGCCGCCCGAAGCGGTCGGCGATGGACCCGGCAGGCAGTAGCAGCGCGGCAAAGCACAGCACGTAGGCGCCGATCACCCACTGCACTTGCGCAAAGCTCGCGTGAAGTTGCGCAGAAATCGTCGGCAGCACGACACCGACCACGTTGGTGTCGAGTACCGTCATCGCACAGCCCGTCGACGCCGTGAGCAGCAGCGCGAGGCTGCCGGTGGACGACGGGGCCGCGCCGCCAGAGGCCGACTGGCCGGACACGTTATTGGGGCTGTGCGTTGCCATGGCGGGTGTCCGGAGTCATCAGGCCGTCGACGCCGGCCTTGGCGATTTCTTCATCATGCTGCGGCGTATCGGCCGAAACGCCGATGGCGCCGACGACCGTGCCGTTCACGACGAGCGGCAGACCGCCGCGCATGAGGACGTAGCCAGGAGCGGTACCCACGGCGCGACGGCCGCCGTTCATGGCGTCTTCGAGCACACCGCTCGGGCGACGGAACAGGGCGGCGGTACGTGCTTTGCCGGGGGCGAGGTCGACCCCGGCGGGGACGGCGGCGTTGTCCATGCGCACCAGGGCGATGGGGAGTCCGGCGGCGTCGA
>JARLJF010000080.1 GCA_031291335.1 Pandoraea sp.
TCCCGCACTGGAGCGAATGAAGGCCGCCTACACGGCGACGGCGATCGCCGAGTCGTTTCGCGACGAGGGCAAAGACGTGCTGCTGCTCATGGATTCGCTGACGCGCTTCGGGCGTGCCGTGCGTGATATCGGCATGGCCGCCGGTGAGCCGTTGGGCGCCACGAGCGGCTTGCCGCCGAGTTTCTACGCGCGTCTGCCGCGATTGCTCGAGCGTGCCGGTACGGCGAGTCGCGGCAGCATCACCGGGTTTTATACCGTCCTCGTGGAAGGCGACAACCTGGACGAACCACTGGCCGATGAAGTGCGCTCCATCGTCGACGGTCACATCGTGTTGTCGCGGCGTCTCGCGCAGGAGAACCACTATCCTGCCATCGACGTCGCGAAGAGCCTTTCCCGAGTGATGTCGCAAGTCACCGATGCGCAACATGTCGAAGCCGCCGCGCGTGTGAGGCGTGCCATGGCGCTCGCGGCAGAGGTCGAATTGCTGGTTCGCGTGGGCGAATATCAGGTGGGCAACGACCCCGATACGGACGAGGCGCTCACGCGTGCGCCGGACATCCGCGCCTTTCTCTGCCAGTCGCAGCATGACGTGGCGACGTTCGACGATACCCGCTCATGGCTCGACCATCTGGTGACCTGAAGGATCGCGACGGCATTGCCGCGCTGGCAACGCTTGCCAGACGTCGCGAAGCCAGCCTGCGTGCCGCACTGGCCCGCCTCGCAGCCAAGGCTCGCGATGCTGCCGAAGCCGTTACCGCGAGCGAGCACGCGTGCGACACGCAGCATCGCGCGTGGCAGGACGCCTTGTCGCGCGGCGGTCTCTACGCTCAGCGCGAGGCAGACGGCGCGACACGTTCCGTGGAAGCCGAGCGCACGGCGCTGGGCGAGGCCCGCGCCCGGCACAACGCGGCCATCGAGCAGGCGCAACAGGCCGAGACGGCGTTGCAGCAGCAGCGCGAACGTTTGCAGGCCAATGCACGCAAGCAGGAAAAGCTGCAGGAGTTGCTGAGGCTTTACCGCAGTTGAATCGGTGTTCGGGGCCAGGGAGATATCCCGTTGGGTCGCGCGACGTCGAGAAGAGGGACCCCGTAAGCCAAATGAAACGCCTTCACAACCTTCGCCATCACTAGGACATCACGATGACCAGCATTCCCCGAAGCGCCCTGTCCGCCGATGCTTTCATCAGCCTGTCGGATCGATCGACCTCGCACCAGCGTGACACGACAACGAGCCGTGGCCGGCGCTATGAAGACAACAGCGAGCAGACGTTCACGCTCGCAAGCGAGACGGCCGCACGTGTGACCGGTCCCGCCGACGTGTTGCGTTGGCTACGCGTCTGGCACACGCGTCAGAACGCTAACTGGGACGGTGGCAGTTCATTGCGAGTCGTGGTGCACGGGGGCGCACTCGACACGTTGGTCGTTGAGGCCCGGCGCGGGCGGCAGGGGGTCACGGTGAGTCTGTTATGCGTTCGGCTCACGATGTATCGGCGCTTGCTGGCGCATCGGGGGCAACTGTCGCGCGCACTGACGTCGCGCCTTGCGCTGCCCGTTACGGTAGAAGTCGAGGCGCGGTATGCGCCATGAGCCGGATGCCGGATCGATGGCGACACCGGGCCCGCTGGACGACCTTCTCACGGGCAGCGGCTGCCTGACGTTCGTTGAGGGCGACACGCAAGTGCACGTCGGCTGGCTTCGCGTAGGCGGGGACGGCCTTGTCGTGACAGCACGTGTCGACGAGGGCGTTATCGGGCAGACGCGCTTCTGGTGCGACGCGCAGCAGTGGTGCGACTGGCTGGCGCCGAGCCTGCCTGTGCCGTCGTGGGACGCCCTGCCGCCAGCATGGCACGCGAGCGCCGCGTCGCTCACGCTGGCGACCGGGGAACGGCGTGGCGGCACGTCGAACGACACCGTTCCCGGTGAATGGCTCGATAGTGCCGACACGACTGCCTGGCCGAGCGCGACATCGCTGTCGCGCGACGATGTGGAGACGGCGTGGCGCGTCGGATTGGTGTTGCAACGTGAAGGACGTCAGTTGGCGTTGACCTATCTTGACGGGGCAACGTCGTGGTTGCGCGAGCGCTGCCAACGGGCAACGCGTTGTGATGCGCCGCTGGACCCGACGGGCTGGCCGGAACGCCGTTGCGCGCTCGTGGCGGGATGGGTGATGCTGCCCGCGGCGCAATGCGAGGAATTGCATGCCGGCGACGCCGTGCTCCTCGACGTGGCGGCTGACATCGAGCACGGGGAGTACTGGCTGGTGGATGGCGATTACGCCATCGCCATGCGCGACGGACAGCCGTCCGATCGCCCTGTCGTCCGGTTCGAAAGCACGGACGTTGCACGGTGGTATGCCGTCGTCGCCGAGAGGCGTTTTCCCATTCCGCTGTTGATGGCGTGGCGTTCGGGAGTGCCCGTGGCCCCGCATCCATCCACGACCGCATGCGCGTTGCACGCCGGACGCATCACGCTCTGCTGCGACCGCTTGCCCAGGTCCGGCGGGCGTTTGCTGCGTTTTGATGACGGACGGCTCGCGGTGCACATCGAGGGAAAAGCCAGCGCGCAGATCGCGTATGACACGCCGGACGGCGACGATCCGTCCGGCGACATTTCGGGTCGTGACCTGATGGGCGTGCATCCCCCGGCAACCTAACATCGCTCGTGCTTTTGTCGCGCCGCGCAGTCACCTGTGCGCGTGGCGCATCACCGTTCATTCGCGCGGTGACCTCTTCCGGCTGATTTGCCCAGCGCTGTTCTGTGTCGTCCCGCGTTATCGACGTCGATCCGGCGCGCGTTGGCCGCTCAACGAGGCACAACGGCGCTCATTGGAGTTCGTATGTCCCTGCTCGACCACCCGGTGCAGCTCATCGTGTTGCTGTCGCTGCTATCGATCATGCCGTTACTGGTGGTGCTGGGGACTGCGTTTCTGAAACTGGCTGTCGTGTTCGCATTGCTGCGCAACGCGCTGGGCACGCAGCAAATTCCGCCCAACATCGCCATCTACGGGTTATCGCTGGTGCTTACCTGCTTCATCATGGCGCCGGTCGCCTTCGACATCGAGGCGAATCTTGAGACGCGTCCCGTGTCGCTGTCGTCCGGGAGTTTCGTAGCCGACGTCGATGCGAGCGTGTTGTCGCCGTACCGCGCATTCCTCACGCGTCACACCGATGCGAGACAACGCGACTTCTTCGCGAACATCGCCGGCGAAACGTGGCCGGAAGCGCATCGTGCCCGTTTGGGCCCCGATTCCCTGCTCGTACTCATGCCGGCTTTCGCGCTGAGCCAACTGGCCGAGGCGTTCAAGATCGGTCTTCTGCTGTATCTGCCGTTCGTCGTGATCGACCTGGTGATCTCGAACATTCTTCTCGCGATGGGGATGATGATGGTCTCGCCGATGACCATCGCCCTGCCGTTCAAGCTGCTGATCTTCGTGATGATGAACGGATGGGAGCAGTTGGTGCGTCAGTTGATGCTCTCTTACGCATGACGGTTCACGGAGCGCGCCCATGAGTGAAGCCGTCGTTGTCAATCTGACGAGCGAGATGCTGTGGCTTACCTTGCTGTTGTCGCTGCCGACGGTGGTCGTGGCGTCGGTGGTCGGTGTGCTCGTCTCGTTGGTGCAGGCGCTCACGCAGGTGCAGGACCAGACCGTGCAATTCCTCATCAAGCTCATCGCCGTGTCGGTCACGCTCGCCGCCACCTATGCGTGGATGGGCCACGTGCTGCTTCATTACGCGGGTAACGCGTTCGAGCAGATCAGCCGGATGCGGTGAACGGCATGGCGACTTCTCTCGTGCCGGGCATGGACCCCGCCGTCGACACATTGCTCTCACCGTTGTGGGCCGACCTGTATGGCTGGCTGGTCGCGTGGGGGGTGGCGATGCTGCGTCCGCTGGGCATGGCGATGTTATTGCCGGTGCTCTCCGTCGGCATGCTCGGCGCGGGCATGTTACGTAATGCACTGGTGCTCGCACTGGCGCTGCCGGTCGTGTCGCTGGTGCATGCCGTGCCGGAAATGCCCTCGCACTGGGGGGCGTGGGGCATGCTGATTCTGCGCGAGTTGTGTATCGGCGGACTGTTGGGGTTTGCTGCCGCGCTGCCGTTCTGGGCCGTCGACATGACGGGGTATGTGATCGACACCATGCGCGGTGCGTCCATGGCGAGCGTGCTCAATCCGCTGATGGGGGCGCAGTCGTCTGTCTTCGGCGTCGCCCTCACGCAGATGCTCTGTGTGCTGTTCTTCATCACCCCGGCGGCACACGCGGTGCTCACTGCGCTGTATGACTCGTACATCGCGCTGCCGGTCGGTCAGCCTTGGCAATGGCATGACGATAGCGTGGCGTGGCTGCTCACGCTCTGGCAGGCGATGCAGGTCATGTGCGTGGCCGTTGCCCTGCCTGCGATGGTCGTGATGGTGCTCGTTGACATGTCGATGGGATTCGTCAATCGCGCGGCGCAACAACTCAACGTGTTCTTCCTCGCCATGCCGATCAAGAGTGCGATGGCGCTGCTGGTGACGGTGGCCAGTCTGCCGTTCGCCGTTGCAGTGCCGCTCGCGGGCTGGTATCGGTTGCCCGACGTGTTCCGCGCCTGGACTGCGCTCGCGCTGCCCGCCTCATGAGGTCGGTATGAGCGAAAAGAGTCAGCCACCCACCCCCAAGAAAATCAAGGACGAGCGCGAGAAAGGGCGCGTCGCGAAGAGTGCTGACCTGTCCGTGTGCATGCAACTCGGCGTGGTGCTCGCGTGGCTGACGTTTGAAGGCCCCGCGCTTTACCACGCGCTGGAGGCTCTGGTGTCACGCATGCTGCTCAGCTTGCGTGATCCGGTGGATGACGCCGTGCGCAACATGCTAGGCCCTTCGCTGCTGATCTTCGTGCGCTTTGGCGGCGGCCTGGCAGTGACGCTGATCGTGACGACATGGCTCACGATGGTGCTACAAGTCGGCGCGCTGATCGCGCCGGAGGTTATTCGTCCCAAGTACGAACGTATCGATCCGATCGCCAAGGCCAAGCAGTTGTTTTCGATCCAGTCGCTCTTCGAGTTCGGCAAGTCGCTCCTCAAGGTTGGCGTGCTGGGGATGGTCTTCTTCTATCTCATCCGGCAATACACGCCGTCGCTCGCGGCGCTGCCGCAATGCGGCCCGGCCTGTGGCATCGCGCTCACGGCCAAGTTGCTGTTCTGGCTGATGGCGGTGCTCGTGGTGGCGTACGTGGTGTTTGGCGGGCTGGACTTCGCCTATCAGAAGTACCAGTTACACAAGCAATTGCGGATGTCTCACGACGAGATCAAGCGCGAGTCGAAGGAGGTCGAGGGCAATCGCGACCTCAAGAACAAACGGCGCGACATTCACCGGGAGACGATCGAGAGTGGCAGCCTGTCGAACAACGTGAAGCGATCGACGGCCGTTGTGCGTAACCCGACCCGCCTCGCCATTTGTCTGCTTTATGTGCCCGGGGAGACGCCGGTGCCCCTCGTGATCGAGAAGGGCCGCAACGAACGCGCCCGCACCATCGTGCGGCTCGCGGAGCGCGCGGGCGTGCCGGTGGTCGAGCATGTGCCCGTGGCGCGCCGTCTGATGAACGATGTTGAGATCGATGCCCCGATTCCCGCCGATCTGTTCGACGCCGTTGCCGCGATTCTGCGTCTGGCGCTCGATTTGCCGTATGAGGTGCAGGAGTTGCATGACGATGACGAGATTTCCTCGGACGACCTCGCAGGCGGTGACACAGGTGACGTGCCGACGCGTGTCGACGAGGGGAGGCGAGCATGAGCGTGCTCGTGAGATGGGTTTCACCCCAGCGGCCGACCGGCCGCAAGTCGTTACGGCTTGCCGTGCTCGTGTTGGGCATGGCTGGCCTGTCCCTATCCGTGTCTGCGTTGGCGATGAACCGGGGCTTGCTTCCGCTTCACCCGCGCGTGGCCGACGCGCAGATTCTGGTGCCCGAGCAACGCGCTGATGTGAGCCCGGCTCAGCCTGTCGTGGAGGCAAGTGTTGTCCCCGAAGTCCCTCGTCCCCCTGCGCCCGAACATGAGGTGAGCACGGCGGCGGGCGTCTCCGGCCCGGCGGCATCATCGTCGCCGTCGGCGCCCGCGCCTGCGCCCGGCGCGCTGCCGTTCGACTCGATGGTGCGGCGTGCGGCGGAGGTGGCGTCGGTCGATGCGGCACTGCTGCACGCCATTATCGACGTCGAGTCGGGATACGATCCGCAGGCATTGTCCGGAAAAGGCGCAATCGGGTTGATGCAGGTCATGCCGCGTACCGGAGAGCGCTTCGGCGTTCGACGTCTCGAGGATCCCGCTGAAAACCTGCGTGCCGGGGCGTCTTACGTGAGCTGGCTGCTTTCGCGCTTCGAGGGCGACCTGTCGCTGGTGCTGGCCGCCTACAACGCGGGGGAGGGCGCTGTGCTGCGTTACGGACGCCAGATTCCGCCGTTTCCGGAGACGCAGAACTACGTTCGCAAGGTGATGGCCGGATATTCGCGCCTGCGCGCCACGGACGTGCCGGAAGCCGTAGCGCCATCGCGCAACGCCGCGACGCCGGGCAGATCGACGGTGGGTTCGACCGTCAGATCGATCCCTCGCCCGGCAGTCCGGGATCTCGCGATAACCCTTCCGGCCCCCCCGGCTGAGCCAAAGGCGGCACGTGCGCCAGTGCCGGCGCAGACCGCCAAGTCAGGCGAGGTAACGGCAGATCACGCCTGGCGTTTGCTGCGAGGCCTGGGAACGTTGCTCACGCGTAGCCCGGCGGTCGAGGCAGCCGGTGGCAGGGGGCGCGACCGGCCGGCGGTACTCATGCCGTGAGGGTCGGCCCGCTCGGAGGGCTTACAGTGTGGGGACGGTGTCGGTGACCGACGCGCGGGAGGACATGCGCTCGAAGTGACGGGCAAGGTTCGGATGCGGGGTGCGCCAGTCGATCTCCGGGTACCGGAAGTCGAGATAACCCAGCGCACAGGTGACGGCCACATCAGCCAGCGTGAGACGGTTGCTCGCACACCATTGGCGTTCGTCCAGCCCGCGCGCCATCGCCCGCAAGCCTTCGTCGATCTTGCTGAGCTGACGGGCGATGAGCGCTTGCGAGCGCGAGGCTTCGTCGTGGAACATCGTCTCGACGCGGATCTGTACGGCGGCGTCCGTCAGGCCGTCCGCGAGTGCTTCCCAGCAGCGCACTTCGGCGCGTTCACGCCCGGAAGGGGGAATCAGCTTGCCGACCGGCGAGAGCGTGTCGATGTACTCGCAGATGACCCGCGAATCGAACACGGCTTCGCCGTCTTCCATCACCAGACACGGCACTTTGCCGATGGGGTTGGACTGCTGGATACGGGTGTCGTCGGCCCACACATTCTCAAGCTCGAACTTGTAATCGAGCTTCTTTTCCGCCAGCACAATGCGGACTTTGCGAACGTAGGGACTGGCGAGGGCACCGATCAACTTCATGTGAATCCTTGATAAATCACTTTAGCGCGGTGGGGAGTATAACGCGCGCTCCGGGCCGGTCGCGGCCTGCGTCGGGAGGGTTGAGGCCGGGAATGGTAAAATACTGGCCTTTCAGAGTTGGCGCCTCGCCGGCTCCCCGGTTTTCTTTTTCGGTGCCCAGTGCCATGTCCGACGAATTCTCCCCATTGACCGCGCTTTCCCCGCTCGACGGCCGTTATGCCAGCAAGACCGACGCCCTGCGTCCGTGGCTGTCGGAAGCGGCATTCATGCGTCATCGCGTGACGGTCGAAATCCATTGGCTGATCGCCCTGTCCAAGGCCGGTTTCGCTGAAATCGCCCCGTTCTCGGCCGATGCGGAGACGTTCCTGCTGAACCTGGCCACGAAATTCTCGAACGCCGATGCGCAGCGCATCAAGGACATCGAGAAGGTCACCAACCATGACGTGAAGGCCGTCGAGTACTGGCTCAAGGAAAAGGTCCAGGGCCAGGCCGAACTCGAAAAGGCGAGCGAATTCATCCATTTCGCCTGCACGTCGGAAGACATCAACAACACCTCGCACGGCCTGATGATCAAGGGCGCGCGCGACACGGTGATCGTGCCCGTGCTCGAATCGCTGGTGACCAAGCTCGGCGAGCTGGCACGCGAACACGCGTCGCAGCCGATGCTCTCGCGCACGCACGGTCAGCCGGCGTCGCCGACTACGCTCGGCAAGGAACTGGCCAACGTGGCGGTGCGTCTGGCGCGTGCGCTCGAGCGCGTTCGTCGCGTTGAGCTGCTCGCCAAGATGAACGGTGCGGTCGGTAACTACAACGCGCACCTCTCCGCTTACCCCGACTATGACTGGGAAGCGTTCTCGAAGGCCGTCATCGAGCAGCGCCTGGGCCTGACGTTCAACCCGTACACGATCCAGATCGAGCCGCACGATTACATGGCCGAGCTGTTCGACGCCGTCGCCCGTGCCAACACCATCCTGCTCGACCTGAACCGCGACATCTGGGGTTACATTTCGGTCGGCTACTTCAAGCAGAAGACGAAGGCCGGCGAAATCGGTTCGTCGACCATGCCGCACAAGGTCAACCCGATCGACTTCGAGAATTCGGAAGGCAACCTCGGACTGGCCAACGCCGTGCTGCGCCATCTGGCCGACAAGCTGCCGGTCTCGCGCTGGCAGCGTGACCTGACGGACTCGACCGTGCTGCGTAACATCGGCGTGGCGTTCGGCTACAGCCTGCTCGCCTATGACTCGTGCCTGCGCGGTCTGGGCAAGCTCGAAGTCAATCCGCAGCGTCTGAACGAAGACCTCGACAACACGTGGGAAGTGCTGGCCGAGCCGGTGCAGACCGTGATGCGTCGCTTCGGGATTGCCAACCCGTACGAACAGCTCAAGGAGCTTACGCGCGGCAAGGGCATCACGCGTGAAGCGCTGCAGGACTTCATCGAGAAGCTCAATATTCCGGCCGACGCGAAGGCTCGCCTGCTGGAAATGACGCCGGCGAACTACATCGGTATCGCCGAGTCGCTCGCGAAGCGCGTCTAAGTCGTACCCTTCGCTTGAACGAAACGGGCCGCTTCTGCGGCCCGTTTTGCGTTGGAGGTCAGGCGTTGCGCATCGTCACTCGATACCGTAGCGAAAGCGCCACTCCGAACCCATATTGTCGTTGGTCACCGGGGCGAGATTCTGCGTTTGCGCGAGAATCGTCCGGCACGAGGGCATGGGCGGCGGTGCGCCGGTGTCGGCCGTGGCGACATCCGGGCCCGGAAAGTGCTGCACAAACCAGCGCAAATAGTCTTGATGGGTCGGATTGCCGGGATCGATGACCGGCTTGTCGTCGATGCGCCACGCGAGCATGGCGTTGCGCCAGCGTGCCAGGTCCCAGCGGATCGGCGACGTCGACAGCACGAGGTTGTTGCCCAGCAGAACCCCGTTGCCAAAGACCTCGCATCCGGTGCGTTGCACCCGTCGCGAGTCTGTGGTGTTGTACATCACCACTCCCTCGGGGGCCAGCCGGTTGCGCACCAGCGTCAACATCTCGCGCGACAGCAGCAGCGACGCCTGTGCTCGCATGAAGAACGTCGTATTCATGACGATCATGTCGAACGGCTGTTCGTGATGTTGCCGTATCCACCTGCGGCCATCGTCGGTGATCAGCGTGACCTTGGGGTTGTGCAATAGCGAGGCGACGTTCGGATGCCGGCCGATCAGCGTTGCGTAGCCATCGTTGAGTTCGATGACGGTGAGCGACTCCACGCCCGGCATGTTCACCAGCACCTGTGCCCATGACCCGGACGACAGTCCGACCATCAAGACTCGACGCGGTACCTGAGGGGCGGCGGCTGCGAGGCCGTACGGTCGGAACACCATGTTGGTGTCATGGATCGGATCGACGTTGAACTTACCGTCATACATGCCGCCGCCGTAGACCGTGCCATCGGCCGCAACCGTCACGATGCCATGACGGTTTTCGAGGACATCGACGACGGGAGAGGTGTCCGTCGCGTTTTTGTACTCAAGTGCGCCGAAGAGGTCGCGGGTCATCGGAGGCACGACCAGCGCGGCGCACAGCGCAAACGCCAGCGCGGCGCCCGTATATCGACGCTGCATGTTGCGACTCGCGCCCGGTAGCACCCATGCGAAGCTTCCCAGCGTCACGGCGCCCGCGAGTGTCAGGCCGATAGAGATCGCGACTAGCCCGAAGTACTGCATCGCAACGAAGCCAGTGAAGAGACTGCCGCTCGCGCTGCCCGCGATGTTCGCGAGATAAAGCTGAGACGTTCTCAGTCCCGAGCGGTGATCGGGAGCGACGGACAACTGCGAGAGCAGCGGCAACAGCGTTCCCCAGGCCGTCGCGATGACGAACACAGCGAGGTAAAGAAACGGAAAAAGGGCCACCGGGCCGTGCACCGCGAGCCGACCGGCGATCGGAAGGAGCGCCGCGCTGACGGCAATGGCGGCCAACTGCGTATTGAGGATCTGGCGGGGGAGGTTGACGGCCGTGTCGCCGCACCACCGCCCGGCGGCTTGCGCACCCATGGCGAGCCCGGCCAGAAACATCGCCAGCGTTGTCGCGAACGCGCTTGCGTTGCCGCCGCTGGCAAACGAGAGCGTGCGGAACAGGAACACTTCGAACGACATGGATACGCCGCCGCCGAGTGCCGCCATCCAGAGGCACGCACGGAAATTCACGGCGAGCGGGGCGGCTGTCGAGGTTGACGTCGATGCCGCAGCAGCTAGTCTCTGCGATGCCTGCACCTCGTGGCTTGCCGAAGCGCGCGAGCGAAGGTAGGTCGTCAGTGCTGCGATGGCGACAGTCGCGTTGATCGCTGCCGCCAGATAGGTTGCCGTTCGCATACCCGAGAACGGGAAAATCACGAAGGCGGCCAGCGCGCAAGCCAACGCCGCACCCAGCGTGTTCATGCAGTAGAGACGTCCCACGCTCTCGCCCGTGCTGCCCGAGCGAGTGACCCAATGGCGCACCAGCAGCGGTAGCGTGGCCCCCATCAGCATGGTCGGGACGATGACGAGGGCAAGCGTGACCAGAGCGATGGTGGGCAGTGACGCCCCCAACACCCTGTCGCTCACCCATGCCAGTACCGGCAGAGACACCGCGCCGAGCGCGGCAATCGACAATTCGATCAACGCGAACACGCGCAGGGTTGCCAACCCGGTGCGGGTCGACAGCCAGCCGCCCGCGAGGCTGCCGCACCCGAGCCCGATCATGAATGCGGTGACGATGACCGTGACCGCCTCGATCTGCACACCGAAGATTTCCGCCAGCATGCGCTGCCAGACTAGCTGGTAGATCAGGGCGGGAATGCCTGAGCCGAAAAACATCAGGCAGATGAGGGTTGCCTCTCTCGTCGATCCGGGGGAATCCTTGACGGCATTCGCGGTGTTGGTGCCGGGCGCCGTGGGTGAATGCGGGAGCGATTCCATCGTCATGTTCGGTTTCCGAAATGAAAAACGACACGGGAAAGCGGCTGCCCGGCAGCGAAGACTCAAGTGGCTGGGTATGTCATACGCGGCGCCGGGTTGCTGTGTATCATAGCCGCATAACCCATAAGGAGAACCCCACAGATGAAGCTCACTTTCGCAGTTGCAGCGCTTGCCGCCGCCGTTGTGCCGGCCCTCGCTCAAGCCCAGTTCGCCAAGCCCGACGACGCCGTGGAGTATCGTCAGTCGGCGCTTTTCCTGCTCGGTAATCACTTCGGTCGCATTGGCGCTGTGGTGAAGGGCGACGCCCCGTTCAATAAGGACGACGTAGCGAAGAACGCCGAACTCGTCGCGACGCTGTCGAAGCTGCCGTGGCCGGCGTTCGAAGGCGGCCAGACGACCGCCAAAAGCAAGGCGAAACCGGAAGTCTTCTCCGACAAGGCGAAGTTCCAGCAAGCCGCCGAGAAGATGGAAACGGCGGTGGCCAAGCTCAACACCGTGGCCAAGGGCGGCGACCTCGCATCGATCAAGACGGCCTTCGGTGACGCCGCGCAGACCTGCAAGAGCTGCCACGACAACTTCCGCGCGAAGTAAGCATCATCCGCTTCCTGAAAAAAAGCCGGTCGTGTTCAGCGACCGGCTTTTTTCATTTCACCATGACTCCAGTGCCGCATTTCGCTGGACTACGCCGAAGCTAGATACAGCGGGTTTATCAATAAGTTAGGCGAGTTCAACATATGCCGGTGCTTTCCGAAACCTGACTCGACTTTCCGGCTGGTGGCCCCTATGAGGCTCCCGGGAATCGGGCCATTCCGAGGAGTCATCATGGCAAAGATCAAGCTCACCAAGTCCGCCGTCGATGCGGCGCAACCCCAGGCGCAGGCCGAAGCAAGCGCGCCATGCCTGAGGCATCGGCAATGCCTGCGCAACGTCCGCCGTGGCATGGCCGCATGTGCAGCGCCACGCCGCCATACGTGCCGTCAGGCACGGAACGACGGAAGGCAAGACAAAAGGACGCGGCACCGGGCCGCGTCGAAAGCCAGTCCGCACATGGGGGGAGTGCGGCACGCCGCACCGACGGCAGCGTGCCGTCGAAAGGCGATAAGCCGCATAGGCGCTGACTTGTGCGCGTGCCATCTACGCAGCAACACGCCATGCAGCGCTAGGGCTACATGGCCTCACATGACGGGAAGATACTCAGGAATGCGGGGAAGAAGGCGCGGCGCTGGCGCGCGCGATGAAGCGGGCCAGGGGCTCGGAGGCGGCCTTGTCGGGGCGCAGCAGGTAGGTATTCAATCGGGGAGATGGTCCTGCCAGTGGGCGACTGGTCACGTCCTGCGAACGGCAGGCGGCGATCTGCGATGCGCCGACCAGCGCCAGGGCATAGCCGGCTGCCACCAAGGTCAGCATCAGGTCGAGCGAGGCGACTGCTTCGGCCACCAGTGGTTCGAGGTCCACGGCGCGCAGGATGCGCGCGATCTGGTGGCAGTAGCCTTCGCAGACGTGCGGGTCACACATCACCAGCGGATAGCGCAGCACGTCCTCCAGCGGAATGCGCTTGTGGGTCAGCAGGGGGGGCGCACGGGGACGGGCACCACCAGCGGATCACTCCAGGCCAGCGCGGCCAGCAGGCCGTCGCCCACTTCATCGGACTGTGCAAACCCCACGTCGTAGAGGTCATCGTACAGCCCTCTGATCTGCTGCGACAGTGGCACTTCGATCAGGTGGATATCGACCCCGGGATCGTCCTCGCGGCACTGCATCAGGAAGGCACTCAGGCGCGGCGGCGTGATGCCGTCGGACAACGCCACGCGCAGTTGACCGTCGTAGCCGGCGGCGACGGCCTTGACACCCTCGCGGGCCTGCTGCAAGGCGGTGAAGATACGCGGGACGTGCTCCTTGAACACTCGCCCGGCACGCGACAGGCGCGTGTTGCGCGAGTTGCGGATAAACAGGCGTGTGCCGAGGTCTTCTTCCAGTTCCTTGATGGCGCGCGACAGCGGCGACTGCTCGATGTGCAGCCGCTCGGCGGCGCGGGCGAAGTGGAGTTCTTCGGCCACAGCCTGAAAGCATCGGAGGTGTCGAAATTCCATGCCTTTGCTTCGTCATGCCTTGGCACGATCCGGCTGAATGCCCAGCCAGCACAAGACACTGCCGAACAGAAGAAGTACCACGGAAATGCCGATAGACACATGCATGCCACGCATGAATGGCTCTGGCGCAGTGTCCCGAACCAGATAGCCAAAGACGGCCACACCCAACATGCCCCCAACCTGGCGCGCGGAATTGAGCACCCCAGACGCGATGCCGGCGCGTGACGCATCCACCGACGAAAGTGTCGCGTTAGTCATAGTCGGCACCATCAACGCAGTGCCGCTAGCCGCCAACAGCATTGGAACAACCAGAAGCCAATAGCTGCCATCCACACTGACCGGCATCAGCAGCAGGTAGCCGAAGGCTGCAAGCGTCAATCCAAACACCATCAACAGGCGAGCCCCCATACGCATGATCAATCTCCCAGCCAGCACATTGACTGCCATCAGCACGATGGTCATGGGAAGAAAGGCCAATCCCGTCAACTGTGGTGAAAGCTGCTGCTGAATCTGGAAGAACAGACTGAACACGAAGATCAACCCGTAATAGGAAAAATTCACCACCACGCCAGCGACTGAGGCCACGGTAAACGTCGGAATGTGGAACAGTTCCAATGGCAACATCGGAGAATGACTACGTGCTTCGATCCAAATGAAACCGAGGGTTGCGGCCATAGCAAGCAGGAAACCACCTCGAACCAAGCCATGTCCCCAGCCAAGCGGTGCGGCCTCGGTCAATGCCATAGTCAACGCGGCCAGCGCCAAGATGGCCGCTCCCTGGCCGGCCCAGTCGAGGCTGCGCCGATGGCTGTCGTCATGGGGCGCCACGTAGCGCAGCGTCAGGTAGATACCGATAAGACCGATGGGAAGGTTGATCAGGAAAATGCTGCGCCAGCCCAGGTGCGTCACCAGTATTCCGCCTAACACCGGGCCTGCTGCCAGCGACATACCGCCAAACGCGCCCCACCAGCCCACTGCACGGCTGCGCTGCTCACGATCCGGGAATGCGTGCTGCAGCATGGCTAGCGAATTCGGCACCAGCAGCGCGGCCCCCAGTCCCTGGATCAGTCTGGCGGCAATCAGGATCGGCAGATTGCCGCTCAAGCCGCACGCAGCAGATGCGAGCGTAAACACGACGAATCCCACAAGAAAGACGTGCCGCGCGCCAAAGCGATCACCGAGTGCACCGCTCGTCAGCAGCAGTGCTGCAAAGACCAGCGTATAGGCATTGATGACCCATTGCAGGCCAGCTACGTCGGTGGCGAACTCCCGGCGCAAGGCATCCAGGGCGACATTGACGACGCTGACGTCCAGCAGGACGACCACAAAGCCTAGCGCGGCCGCCAGCAGCGTACCGCGCGCAGAAGGAAATGAGGGAGACACAGAAACACCCAATAGAAACAGATGATTCGCATGTTAGGGTTAGGACATGTCTGCGTAAATTCTCTAAAATTGCACTACATACTTGAGAAAACGCACATATGTTCGACTGGGAGAACTTCCGACATTTCCTAGCGGTCGCTCGTGTCGGCACGCTGTCGGGTGCCGCCCGGTCGCTGCGGGTGGATCACGCTACCGTGAGTCGTCGCCTGACAGCGCTGGAAACGGAGTTGCAGGTTCCGCTGGTTGAGCGCTTGCCTCGCTCCTGCCGACTCACGCCCATGGGCATACAGGTCTATGAGCAAGCCAAAGCCATGGAAACTTCGGCTTTTGCCGTGGAACGACTGGCGCATGCCAGCCTGGAGCCACTCGCTGGAAAAGTGACGCTCAGTGCGCCGCCGGTGCTGGTGGCGCACCTGCTGGCGCGCCGGCTCGTGGATTTCCGCGCCGAGTATCCGAGCATCCAGCTTTCCATTTCGGCACAGGCGCAGCAGGTTTCGCTCATTCGGCGGGAGGCGGATGTGGCCTTGCGGCTGGTACGTCCCAAGGAGTCGAGCAGCGTGGTCCGCAAGCTCGGGCAAATGCCGTTTGCCTTGTATGCCGCCCCGGAGTATGTGGCGATGCGCTCCCCTGAAGACTGGACCTTTGTTGCCTATGATGCGCAGTTCGCCGATATGCCCCAGCAACAATGGCTGCTGGGGATTGCCGGCAGCCGAACCGTTGGCTGTGAACTGAGCGATATCAGCAGCCACCTGGCGGCGGCGCGTGCCGGAGCCGGTGTTGCTGGTCTGCCATGTTTTCTGGGTGATGAAGACCCCGGCTTGGTACGCCTGGAACACAAAGGCCCGACATTCTCGCGCGACATCTGGCTGGTCGTGCACCGCGATTTGCGCCGTTCCGCGCCAGTCCGTGCCGTGATGAACTTTGCGGCCAAAGCTGTCACGGAGAAACCGGGACTTCGCTTGGAAACACTGGCTGCTGTGCCATTGCCTTGATCCGATGAGTTGGCAACGGCATTGCCAGACGAACAGCGTGGTTTAGATGACGGTGATCACGGGCGAAGCAAGACACCTGCACGTAGGACGGTCACGCAGAGCAAGCACCAAGGCTACGATGGTGGGGCCTCGCACGCCGCAATGCCCCTGAGCTTGCCACCGCGAAGCACCTATGCCGCACTTAGCTCGAAAAGCGGGGGCAGCAAACAAAGGCTGTAATCTGTCCTAACCTGTTGCCCCGTCAGACCTTTTCACCGCTGCTTAGCTTTTCAAAAAACTTGACAACGGACATTTTTCATGGGCGACGTTTGCGGCGTTCGCTACCCTCGCTGACCTTGCATCGCGGCTTACCGGCGCTTCATCAATAGGACGGCAGCGACGCCACCGCCGGTGTCAGGTGCACGATCCGGTACACCAGCGCCGAGGCCAGCACGATCAGCAGCAATGCGCCGGCCCGCACACGCCAGTCGTCACGGGCAGGGCGCACGGGGGCGGCGAGCGGCTTGTCGCCCACGATCATCGGTTTGATCAGGTCCTTCTTCCGCGCGATGCGGTAGTAGAGAATCGCGAGCACATGCAATGCCACGAGCGCCACCAGCACCCATTGGTTGCGCAGATGCCAGCCGGTGAGCATGTCGCTCGTATCCTTGTCGATGAATTTGACGAGGGGGCCGTCGTTGAAGATGTCGTCGTTCGAGAACAGTCCGAGCACGACCTGAATGCCGAAGAACAGCAGCATCGCGATCACTGACAGACCGCCCAGCGGCGTGTGACCCGCGAAGCGCGCGTCGGTGTCCTGCGTGTTGCGCAACGAACGGAGGAACGCTCGCGGCCCGGTGATGAACGCGCTGAAGCGTGCATAACGCGGCCCGGCAATGCCCCATACCAGCCGGAAGAGCAGCAGGGCGAGCACTGCATAACCACACCAGAAGTGGTAGACCATCGCGTTGCCCCCTGTCTTGGCCGTCACATAGGCGACGACGGCGAGCACGACGAACGACCAGTGGAATAGACGTGTGGGCAGGTCCCAGATACGGATCGGCTTCATTGGCATGACGTTGGGGAGATGGCGAATTCCGCGAGATTACCGCAAGCCCGATACGTCTGCACGTTCGGGGTGGTCGGGGGGCTTCTGCCGCGAGCGCCCTGAATCGCACGAAAAAAAACCGCCGGACATGCCGGCGGTCTTTCTGACGATACGGACGGTACCGACGCTATGCTGCGAGCCGGTCAGACTCGTGCGCCGAAGTTCGGATCGTTGCGATCGATGCCTTCTTCTTCGTCCTTGTTGCCGTGCTTGATGAGGTCCTCGCGCTTCACGCCGAACCACATCGCAAGCGCCGCGGCCACGAACACCGACGAGTAGATACCGAACAGAATACCCACGGTCAGGGCCAGTGCGAAGTAGTGCAGCGTCTGGCCGCCGAAGAAGAACATCGACAGCACCATCATTTCCGTACTCGCGTGCGTGATGATGGTACGCGACATGGTCGTCGTGATGGCGTGGTCGATCACTTCCTGAACGGTTGCCTTGCGCATCTTGCGGAAGGTCTCGCGAATCCGGTCGAAGACAACGACCGATTCGTTCACCGAGTAGCCAAGCACTGCCAGCACCCCCGCAAGCACCGCCAGTGAGAACTCCCACTGGAAGTACGCGAAGAAGCCCAGAATGATCACCACGTCGTGCAAGTTGGCGATCACGCCGGCCACAGCGAATTTCCATTCGAAGCGGAACGACAGGTAGATGATGATGCCCACGACCACGAAGGTCAGCGCCAGCAAGCCATCCGTGAACAATTCGTGTCCGATCTGCGGACCGACGAATTCCACGCGACGCAACTGCACGTCGGGGGCGTCGGCCTTGAGCGCGGTCATGACGGCGTCGCTTTGCTGCGCGCTGGTGACTTGCTTGCCATCAGAACCGTTCTGAATCGGCAGACGGATCATCACGTCGCGCGAGGTGCCGAAGCTCTGCACCTGCACGTCGCGATAGCCGAGCTTGCCGACTTCGCCACGGATCTTCTCGAGATCGGCCGCCTGCGTGTAGGCCACTTCCATGACCGTACCGCCGGTGAACTCGATCGACATGTGCAGACCTCGCGTGACGAGGAAAAACACTGCCGCCACAAACGTGAGCGCCGAGATGACGTTGAAGATGAGGGCATGCCGCATGAACGGCACGTCTTTCTTGATGCGGAAAAATTCCATGACTGTTTCCTCTCGCGCCTGCGGTTATTGCTCGCCTGCGTCGGGTGCGTTCGTCGCACCGTCCGGGCGCCAGACCTGACCGATCGCCAGCGTCTTGAGCTTGCGACGGCCGCCGTACCACAGGTTGACCAGACCGCGCGAGAAGAACACGGCCGAGAACATCGAAGTCAGAATGCCCAGGCAGTGCACCACTGCGAACGCGCGCACCGGGCCCGAACCGAACGCCAGCAGCGCCAGACCGGCGATGAGCGTGGTCACGTTCGAGTCCACGATCGTTGCCCAGGCATGCTCGAAGCCCAGCGAAATCGCCTTCTGTGCCGACGCACCCGCGCGCAATTCTTCACGGATACGTTCGTTGATCAGCACGTTGGCGTCGATGGCCATACCGAGCGTGAGCGCGATAGCCGCAATACCCGGCAGCGTGAGCGTGGCCTGCATCATCGAGAGCACGGCTACGAGCAGCAGCAGGTTGAACAGCAGGGCGATCACCGAGAACACGCCGAACAGCATGTAGTACATCATCATGAACAGGGCAATGGCGACCAGGCCGTACAGCACCGAATCGACACCCTTCTGCACGTTATCGGCACCGAGGCTCGGGCCGATCGTGCGTTCTTCGATGATTTCCATCGGCGCGGCGAGCGAACCGGCGCGCAGCAGCAGCGCCAGATCGTTGGCGCCTTGTGCCGAGCCCATGCCGGTGATCTGGAAGCTCTGACCCAGTTCGCTGCGGATGTTGGCCACCGTCAGCACTTCGCCCTTGCCCTTCTCGAACAGCACGATGGCCATCGGCTTGCCGATGTTGTCGCGCGACACGTCGCGCAACACACGTCCACCGGCGGCGTCGAGCTTGATGTTCACGGACGGCTGCTGATGATCGTCGAAGCCTGCCGAGGCGCTGGTGATGCGGTCGCCGCTGAAGATCACCTGACGCTTGAGCATCACCGGTGCGCCGTTGCCGTGCAGGAACAGTTCGTCCTGCGGCGGCACCGGCGTGTCGGCCGACACGAGGCGCGGCGCGTCCGGATCGGCCAGGCGCGCTTCGAGCGTTGCCGTACGGCCGATGATGTCCTTCGCCTTGGCGGTGTCCTGTACGCCGGGCAACTGCACCACGATGCGGTCCGGACCTTCCTGCTGAATCACCGGTTCGGCCACACCGAGTTCATTCACCCGGTTATGCAGCGTGACGATGTTCTGCTTGACGGCGTTGTCCTGCACGCTGCGGCGTGCCGCATCCGTGAACGCACCCACGACCTTGAACGTGCCGTTCGGGCCGGCTTGCGTGGTGTACGACAGGTCGGGCAGGCCGTCGGTGAGGGCGCCGCGAGCGCGGTCTGCATCGGCCTGGGTGCTGAACGCCGCTTCGATGCCGGTATCCGTGCGCGTCACGCCGTTGTGGCGAATGTTCTTGTCGCGCAGCAGCGTACGGGCGTCGGCGGCGGTAGCATCCAGACGCTTGGTAATGGCGCCGGCCATGTCGACTTGCAGCAGGAAGTGCACCCCGCCGCGCAGGTCGAGGCCGAGATACATCGGCAGCGCGTGAAGTCGGGTCAGCCATTCCGGCGAGGCCGAGAGCAGGTTGAGCGCGACGACGTAGGTCGGATCGGTCGCGTCGGTATTCAGCGACGACTGGAGAAGATCCTTCGCGCGAAGCTGCGTGTCGGTGTCGGAGAAGCGAATGCGCACGCTCGGGTTGTTGCCCGTGTTGTCGAACACGGCGCCTTGATAGGCGATGTTCTGTGCCTTGAGCGCGTCTTCGGCGTGCGAAAGCGTCGAGGGATCGACCTTGACGGTCGCCTTGACGCTGGAAATCTGTACTGCCGGTGTTTCACCGAACAGGTTCGGCAGTGTATAGAGCACCCCGATGGCAAGTGCCACCAGAATGACGATGTATTTCCAGAGAGGATAGCGATTCATAGCAGCGGGCTAGGGTGATGCCTCGTGGCAAACCGTGCTTCAGACCGGTTGGCACGGCAACGCGGGTCGCCACGACCGGCGTCGCCATGCACTGCGGCCGCCGGTAGGGCGGCCGCGTGCGGTTGCGCGAAGGATCAGAGCGCCTTGATGGTGCCCTTCGGCAGCAGGGTCGTGATAGCGCCCTTCTGCACGTTGATCTCGACGTTCTCGGCGATCTCCACGGTCACGAAGGTCTCGCCGACCTTCGAGATACGGCCTGCGAGGCCGCCCGAGGTCACGACTTCGTCGCCCTTGGAGAGAGCCGCCAGCATGTTGCGGGTCTCCTTCTGGCGCTTCATTTGCGGACGGATCATGATGAAGTACAACACCACGAACATCAGCACGAGCGGCAAGAAGCTCATCAGGTTGCTGGTCGGACTGGCGGCGCCTGCCGTCTGGGCAAAGGCTTCGGAAATCAGCACGTTCGGTTCTCCTTATGTAAGACGTGTAAAAGCCGCGTGTGGCCGGGTCTCCGGACACGCGCGGCGTGTGTTTCGGTGCGAGGATGCAGGATCCAAGCCCGGCATTTTACCACTGCCCGACCCCGTTCCCCCGAGGATTCGGTACCCGCTTCCGGGCCCCGGCCATTACTGCACCCCGCGCGCGCGATCGGCCCGGAATTTGGCAACGAACGCGTCGAAACGGTGGGCCTCGATGGCATCCCGGATTTCCTGCATCAGCGTGAGATAGTAATGCAGGTTGTGGATGGTGTTGAGCCGCGCGCCAAGAATCTCACCGGCTCGCTGCAAGTGGTGCAGATAGGCGCGCGAGAAGTTTCGACAGGTGTAACAGCCGCAAGTTTCGTCCAGCGGGCGTGTATCGGTTTTGTGCGAGGCATTACGGATCTTCAGGTCGCCAAATCGCGTGAAGAGCCAGCCGTTACGGGCGTTTCGCGTGGGCATCACGCAGTCGAACATGTCGACGCCCGCCGCCACACCCGCCACGAGATCTTCAGGCGTGCCCACGCCCATCAGGTAGTGGGGCTTGTTCGCCGGCAGACGCGGCGCCACGTGCTCGAGCACGCGCATCATGTCTTCCTTCGGCTCGCCCACCGACAACCCGCCGATCGCATAACCGTGGAAGTCCAGCTCGGACAGGCCGGCGAGCGACTCGTCGCGCAAATGTTCGTACATGCCGCCTTGAACGATCCCGAACAGCGCATTCGGGTTCTCGAGACGGTTGAACTCGTCGATGGAGCGCTTGGCCCAGCGCAGCGACATGCGCATCGACTGGCCAGCCTCGACTTCCGTGGCCGGACGGCCGTCGATCTCGTACGGCGTGCATTCGTCGAACTGCATGACGATGTCCGAATTGAGCACGCGCTGGATCTGCATCGAGATTTCCGGCGAGAGGAACAGGCGGTCGCCGTTCACGGGCGAGGCGAATTTCACGCCTTCTTCACTGATCTTGCGCAGTTCGCCCAGGCTGAATACCTGAAAACCGCCGGAATCCGTGAGAATCGGACGATCCCAGCCCATGAAGCGGTGCAGGCCGCCGTGCGCGGCAATCGTCTCCAATCCCGGGCGCAGCCAGAGGTGGAAGGTATTGCCAAGGATGATCTGGGCGTTGTTTTCAACGAGTTCGACCGGCGACATCGCCTTGACCGAACCGTAGGTGCCGACCGGCATGAAGATGGGCGTCTCGACCACGCCGTGGTTGAGCGTGACGCGCCCCCGGCGGGCTTGCCCGTCGGTGGTGATGAGTTCGAACTTGAGCATGTGTCATGCGCCCCGGCACCACCGGCAACACAGGCCGGCGCCCGCACGGGACGTCAAATAAGCGGCCAGCGCCCCATGCGCGGCCAAGGCGCTATTGTACCGGGTCGAACGGCCGTCGATCCGGGATCTGACGGCCGTGCGCAATCACGCGGCGGCTTTCGGTGCGTCGTGCAGTTCCTCGCGCGAGAGGATCATCGCGTCGCCATAGCTGAAGAAGCGGTAGCGCTGCTCGATGGCGTGCCGGTAGGCGGCGCGGATCGTCTCGACGCCCGAGAAAGCCGACACGAGCATGAGCAGCGTCGATTTGGGCAAATGGAAGTTGGTGACGAGACGCTCGACTATCTGAAAACGGTAGCCCGGCGTGATGAAGATGTCCGTCTCGGCACTGCCGGGACGCAGCGTGCCCGGCGCGCCACCGGCCGCTATCGTGGCCTGCGCCGCCGACTCCAGCGCGCGCATCGACGTCGTGCCGACTGCAATCACACGTCCGCCGCGCGCCCTTGTGGCGGCGATGGCGTCTACCAGCGACGGCGTGATCTCGTACCACTCCGAATGCATCTTGTGCTCGCCGATGTTCTCCACGCGCACCGGTTGGAACGTGCCGGCGCCCACGTGCAGCGTGAGGGCGGCGCGGTGCACGCCCAGGGCGTCGAGGCGGGCGAAGAGGCCGTCGTCGAAGTGCAGCCCGGCCGTCGGCGCGGCGACAGCGCCCGGATTGCGGGCGTAGACGGTCTGGTAGCGCGTTTCGTCGGCCGCGTCGGCATCGTGTTCGATGTAGGGCGGCAGCGGCAGGCGGCCGTAGGTCTCGAGCAGCGTGTAGCAGTCTTCCGGGAAATGCAGGGTGTAGAACGGCTCGACGCGCTCGCCGACCGTCACCTCGAAGGCATCGGCCAGGCGCAGCACGGTGCCCGGCGCGGGGCTCTTGCTCGCACGAATCTGGGCGAGGGCGGTGCGGTTGTCGATCACGCGCTCGATGAGCACCTCGATCTTGCCGCCGCTCGCCTTCTGGCCGAACAGGCGGGCCTTGATGACGCGCGTGTCGTTGAATACGAGCAGGTCGCCGGGCGCGAGCAGGCTGGGCAGATCGGCGAAGTGCCGGTCGTACAGATGGGGCGGCGTGACGCTGCCGTCGACCTCCAGCAGACGGCTGGCCGTGCGCTCGGTCAGTGCGGTCTGCGCGATCAGTTCTGGCGGCAGGTCGAAATCGAAATCGGAAAGGGTATACATCAGCGTTTACAATGCGTAGCAACCGACATTTTACTTGGTTCGTCCGCAGGCCTGCCGGCACGGCGTGCATCTGACGGCCGAACGCCCCCGACTCGCGACTGCATGACCGAACGCAGAATGCCCGCCACCGCGCCTGACGACGCCCCTGCCGACCTCGTGGACCTTGCCGATGCCGCAGGCGCGCAGGCCGA
>JARLJF010000081.1 GCA_031291335.1 Pandoraea sp.
CCAACGGCGAGGAACAGCGGGTAGTTCCACGGCACGATCACGCCAACGACCCCGAGCGGCTGCGGAACAATCGCCCGGCGCGCTGGCAGCATCCACAGGTTCGCCCACCCCTGCGAGCCGCGCATCCAGCGACGCGTGTGTGAAAGCGCGTGCTTCAGATTACCGTGCGACGGAAACAACTCGAGCATGTCCGTCTCTTGCGCCGACCGGCCGCCGAAATCTTCATCGATGGCGACGGCAAAGGACTCGCGATACTTGTGCAGCATCGTCTGTAGCGCTTGCAGATGACATTTTCGCGTCGGCCAGTCCACGTGCGGCGCGGCGTCGTGTGCGTGGCGCATCGCGTCGAAGCGAGGGGACAGCAACGCGCGCGCAATGTCGTCGTCCGCCAAGGTATCAAGCGCGGCCGGCACCGCTTCGTGCAAGCCGTTCAACTCATGGTTGTGTCCCATGCCGTGTCCTCCCTGTGGTCGCCAGCGGCATGGCTTCGTGCCGCACGGCGACCATCGATATGTTGTTGTTCGTTATCTGCGTTATCTACGTCATCGAGGTTATGCGAGAAAAGCCCGGTCGAGCCAGGCGCGTTGGACACCTGCCGCGAGCGTGTCCGGCATCACGCCGTAGATCCGTCCGCCAGCATTCGAGAAGCGGCTCTCGATGAAACCGTGCGCCAATTCGGCCGGTGCGTGTTCGAGCAGCAATGCCGCTTGCGAGAGCAGCACAACCTGCTGGGCGATGGCGCGTGCACGAACCGCATGCGTCGCGGGATCGGCCGCCAGCCAGCCGTGCAATTGCGCCAGCGCAGCACGCAGCGTCGCGTGCGACCCGACGCGTTTTTCGAGCCATTGGAACCAGCTTTGCGCAACGTCAGGCTCACGACTGATGGCGCGCAACACATCGAGGCACATCACGTTGCCCGAGCCTTCCCAGATCGAATTGACGGGTGCTTCGCGATACAGACGCGCGAGCGGTCCCGTCTCGACGTAGCCGTTGCCGCCCCAGACCTCCATGCATTCGCCCGCCAATTCGAGCGCACGCTTGCACACCCAGAACTTCGCGGCGGGTAACACGATGCGTCGCCACGCACGCTCGACGGGAGAATCGTCGTCGACTGCATTCGCATCGAACGCCTGCGCAAGCCGCATCGCCAGCCACGTCGCCGCCTCCGACTCCAGGGCAAGATCCGCGAGCACCGTCGTCATCAAATCCTGATCGACGAGCCTGGCGCCGAACGCCGTACGATGCCGCGCGTGATGAATCGCCTGCACGACACCCGCGCGCATCATTGCCGCGCTACCGATCACGCAATCGAGTCGCGTGTACGTGGCCATCTCGATGATCGTGGGAATACCGCGCCCCGGCGCACCCACGCGCGTGCCGTACGCCCCTTGAAACTCGACTTCACTGCTCGCGTTGGAACGGTTGCCGAGCTTGTCCTTGAGGCGCTGAATCTGCACAGCATTCTTGCGGCCGTCTGGCGCATAGCGCGGCACGAAGAAACACGAGAGAGCGTCGCTGTCGCTATCGCGCGCAAGCACCAGATGAGCGTCACACTGCGGCGCCGAGAAGAACCACTTGTGGCCGACGAGCGAGAACGTGCCATCGCCGCGCTCGGTCGCGGTTGTCGTGTTGGTGCGAACGTCGGAGCCACCCTGCTTCTCCGTCATGCCCATGCCGATGAGGATGGCGTGCTTCTGCGCGAGCGGTACGTCGCGCGCATCGTGCTGCGGCGCGAGCAACTTGTCCTTGATCGACGCGAAGAGCCCGGGCTCCTTGGCGAGCACGGGAATGCTCGCGAACGTCATAGTCGTGGGGCACAACGCGCCCGCCTCGTTCTGCGCATGCAGAAAATACGACGCCGTTCGCGCCGCCATCACCCCACCGCGCGGATGTGCCCACGGCAGCGACTGGAGTTGTGCACCGCGCAACAGGCCCATGAGGGCGTGCCACGCAGGATGAAACTCAACGTGATCGATGCGATTGCCTTGCGGATCGAAGGATTGCAGTTCCGGCGCGTGGCGATTGGCCAACTCCGCCCACTGCTGCACCTCAGCCTCGCCCAGACGCGCCCCCTGACGATGCAGCGCCTTCGCATGCCAGTCTGCGCCGAAGGCCGCCACGGCGGCTTGCAGGGTGTTGTCAGTCGCGTAAAGGTTGTAGTCCGTGAGCGGCGGCACCTGATTGGTGACGTCGTGGGTCTGCCAGGCTTCAGTCATCCGTGTCTCCGTGTGCCCATGCGACAAACATGGGACGGTCACTGTAAGTGCATCCTTTCATCATAGCGGCTAGGGTCGCGCGCTCGCACAAATTAGAGGAATGCTTCACTTCGCCCCCGGGCACAAGGGTTGTCTGCCTACAATGAGTGCCGCTGCGAGCGTGACATCGAGGCACTCATGAAGTGCAGACCGCGCAGCGCGGCACAAGAATAAGCGCGCATAACGACAAAGCCAAAACAGCGAACAAGAAATCAACAGGTAGTTGATGCAGTGCCCATCCAAGGGAGGATGACAGCATGGACTATGACTACGTCATTGTCGGCGGCGGCTCTGCCGGCTGCGCATTGGCCGCGCGATTGGCCGACGGTGCGCCGGATCGCACGATCGCGCTCATCGAAGCGGGTCCGCCTGACGACAGTTTTCTCGTCCGGTTGCCGCTCGGGCTCGCCGCGCTCGTGCCGTTCCGATCACGTCGCAACTACGGCTATCGCACGACACCGCAAGCGGGACTGACGGGACGTCAGGGCTACCAGCCTCGCGGGCGCGGCCTTGGCGGCTCAAGTTCGATCAACGCGATGATCTACACACGCGGCCATCCCGACGATTACAACGACTGGGCGCAGGCCGGCTGCATCGGCTGGGGATGGGACGACGTTCTGCCCTACTTTCGCCGCAACGAGCACAACGAGCGCGGTGCCGATGCCTGGCACGGCAGCGGCGGCCCGCTCAACGTCTCGGATCTGCGCACGATCAACCCGTTCTCGCAACACTATGTCGACGCGGCGCGTGAAGCCGGGTTTCCGGTGAGCGACGACTTCAATGGCCCGCAGTACGAAGGCGCAGGTGTCTATCAGGTGACGCAGAAAAACGGCGAGCGATGGAATGCCGCACGCGCGTATCTGCACGGAAAATCCCGAGCGAACCTGCACATCATTACCGACGCGCTCGTGCAGCGCATCGTCTTCGACGGCAAGCGCGCGGCGGGCGTCAAACTGCAACGTCACGGCGCGCTGGAGACGATCCGCGCGCGCTCGGAGGTGGTGTTGAGCGCGGGGGCGTTCAACTCACCGCAATTGCTGATGTGTTCCGGCATCGGTCCGGCCGAACATCTACGCTCGCACGGATTGGAGGTACGCGTCGATGCGCCAGGCGTCGGTGAGAATCTGCAGGATCACATCGACTTCATCATCAACAAATACGTCGCGCATCGCGACCTGGTCGGCTATACCCCGGCCGGGTTGTGGCATCTGCTAGGACAAGGCGTCAACTATCTGCGCGACCGGCGTGGTCTGTTCGCCAGCAATATCGCGGAGGCGGGTGGCTTTCTCAAGAGCGACCCTTCCCTCGCGCGCCCCGATTTGCAGATGCACTTCCTCGTGGGTATCTGCGACAACCACAATCGTCGTCTGCACTGGCGGCGTGGTTTGTCGTTGCACGCATGCGTGCTGCGCCCGAAGAGTCGTGGACGCGTGACGCTCGCGTCCGCCGACATGCGCGACGCGCCTTACATCGACCCGGCGTTTCTGCAAGCCCAAGAGGACATCGACACCTTGCTGCGCGGCGCGCGCGTGATCCGGCGTATTCTCGCGGCGCCGTCGCTCGCCCAGTTCGGCGGACAAGAGTTGCACAGCCGGGGAGTGGAGTCGGACGAAGCGCTCACCGCGCTGATTCGTGCGCGCGCCGACACCATCTATCACCCGGTCGGCACCTGCCGAATGGGCAGCGATGCCGGGTCGGTCGTCGATCCTGAATTGAAGGTGCGTGGCGTGGAGGGGTTGCGTGTGGTCGATGCGTCGATCATGCCGACGCTCATCGGCGGCAATACCAACGCGCCGTCAATGATGATCGGAGAAAAAGCAGCGGACCTGATGCTGGGACGCATCTCGGTGTGCCTGCAGAATGCGGGGACCGCGACGGTGGACACGTCACGCCCCGTAGCGCCCGAGCCGACAGTGTTAGCCGCCCGCGCGCAACCACAGATCCAGGAAAGGTTCGCCCCATAGCCGGCTTGCCAACGCCCCCAGGCACAGCCACGGACCAAACGGCAGCGGCTCGCGCAACGCGCGGCCGCGCCACAGTCCGAGCACGGCGAAGGCGAGGGTTGCCGCCACCGCGCCGAACGCGAGCATCAGCGGCACGCCGATCCAGCCGAGCCACGCACCGCACGCCGCGACCAGCTTGGCATCGCCGCCGCCGAGTCCGTCTTCCCCCGTCAGCATCCGATAAGCGAGTGCGATCGCTCCCATGACACCGTAGCCCAGCGCCGCACCAAGCACTGCGTCATCGATGGGCTGCGTCAGGCCAACCACACTGCATAGCAGGCCGGCCCACAGCAAGGGCAACGTGAGCGCATCAGGCAACAGTCGTGTGTCGACGTCGATCAGCGTCAGCGCCAGCAACACCGCACCGAAGCCGCACCATGCCAGCATCGGGAGGTATTGCATCGACGGCACGAACTGCCATGCGATGGCTGCGAACATGAGCGCGACCGTCAGCTCGACGAGCGGATAGCGCAGAGAAATCCCCGTGCGGCAATGCGCACAGCGGCCGCGCAGGAAGAGGAAGCTGAGCACCGGGAAGTTGTGACGCGCCGCGATGGGCGTCTCGCAACGCGGGCAACGCGACGGGGGCCATGCGAGATTGAATGCGGGCATGACCGGCGGCGCCTGCCCGGCCCACTCGGCGTTCTCACGCGCCCACTGCGCCTCCAGCATGCGCGGCAAACGGCTCACGACCACATTCAGAAAGCTTCCCGCGAGCAGACCCAGCATCGCCATCGCCGCAACGACGACTTCGCGTGGGAGTGCCCGGAACTCATGCCAAAGCAATTCAATAAGCGACTGCATCGTCAGAACATCATGGTTTGCGCGTACTCGCCTGCCGCGTGACCGATTTGCAGCATGCCGCCCACGGTGAAGATGATCGTCAAGCCGACCAATGCCAACAGCGCCGAGCGAAGTGCGACGGAGCGAGCCTTGATGCTCTCCGCGACCTCTTCGACAGTCATCAGGCCGATCTTGCGAATGCCGGCGTCGAAGTTGGTGCGTCCCGAGTACTCGACCAGTCGATCGAAGATCTCTTCGTTGAAGAGGCCGGTGTCCATCGCCTTGACCATGCTGCTCTCGCTCTTGAGCGAGGCACGCATGCGCAGCAGGTGAGAGCGCAGCCAGGGCGACGCGCCGGGAAGCAGCAACGAGATGGAATCGAATACCGAGGTTTTCGCACCGGTGAGTGCGGCAAGCGCCACCAGGAATTCCCCTGCGCGCACATCCCGATACACCGCATACGGTCCGAAATTCTCCACGCGCCGTCGCAACGGGCCTGCCCATCGGCTCAGGGAAAGCGATACCGTCACCACCAGAATGATCGGTATGCCATAGATAAGGGGCCACCAATTCGCCACGAAACCGGACATCATGTACAAGCCCGCGCCCAAAAGCGGAAATTGCTCGGGGGGCATGATCTCGGTCATGATCGGCATCATGCCGTACGCCACGCCCAACTGAATCACGGCGAGCAGAATCGACATGAAGATCGGCAGCACGACGGCTCCGGCGATTGCCGAGCGTGTCTGTTGCTGCAACGTGACGACACGTGCCAGAAAGCGCAGCGCCTCCGCCAGGTTGCCCTTCTCGCCTGCGGAGATCACGATCAGATCTTCATTGGGAATCGTGCCTTCCCAGGATTTCCGCAAATTCTTCGAGCTGGCCCGGTCGCGCCATATCGCATAGAGCGGTGCCATCGGATTACGTCTCGCCTTGGCGCGTGCGTAGCGGCGGGAAAACAGTTCGAACGGATTGGCGCCGTCGTCGATGGCATCGGCGAAATCGCTATAGAACTTCGCACGCGTCTTGCGGAAGTAGCGTTTCGCCTTGGCCAGACCGGGATAGGGATCTCGGGCAGGAAGAAGTTTGGCAAGCAGTTGATTGGCGGCTTCTAGCATAGAGAATTAGACAGCGCTTCCCGTGGACCTCGTGAACGACTCACACACTGGCGAGTCGGCGCGGCGGCTGGGGCGACGTGGAGCCGCCCTTCCAGACCTGAAATTTCTTGAGCTTGTGGAATGCGGATTCGATATCCCGGGGATCGATGCGCCCCTGCGTCATCTTGTAAATTGCGTGCTCCATCGCCGATTTGCCGTACATCACGGGACTCATGAGATCGCCATCGTGATGGGCTCGCCAGTATCGCTGCGCATCCCAGAATTTCGACTGACGCAGCAGATCGAGCAAGTCGTCGGTCACTTCGCACACCTCGGCGACGACCGTCTGCCCCGCCGTGCCACGACCTTTGCAGTGGGTGCATCCTGGCCCCGTGACATTGATACGCGACGTATCGATACCGAGTCCGACAAGGACGTCGAGCGTCGCCGCATCCAGCCGTCCGACGGCGGGCACTTTGCAGTGGTCGCACAGCACGGCGATGAGCTTCTGGTACACCATCGCCGTGAGGAAATTGGGGGCTGTCACCGCAGACAGCGGCATGCCGATCTCATCGCTCACCAGACGCGGAATGATGCCGAACGCACTCGATGCGTGCACGGTGGACAGGACCTGATGCCCCGTCTCCGTCATCGACTTCGCGAAAGAACCGGTCTCGACATCACGGATCTCACCCGGCATGAGCTTGTCTGGATCGCCCCGCAGCAGGACCTTCGCCGCCGCGCCAAAGGGCGATTCGCCGGGGCCGTCTTCGGCGCGCCGCTGAATCGGAATCTGCGTCACATGCGGCTGGATGTATTCGACCGGATCTTCGATGGAGAAGAATTTTTTTCCCGCATCGCGCTCGTACCACATCATCGTTCGCAGCGTCGTCGATTTCCCCGAGCCGGTTTCTCCCGCAATGATGGTGAGTCCCGGACTGCGGAACACGGCGTTTTCGAGCACCTCGACCTGATCGTCGGAGTACCCGAGGTCGGAGAGCGTCATGACATCGGCGTCGATCGCTTCGTTGACCAGCAGACGCAGGATGACGTCGACGCCACGATTCTCTTTCACGGTCTGCAATCGAAGCTGGTACTTCCGATTGCGCAATGTCAGCGGGATCGAGCAACTCTGATGCTGGTCTTCGTCGAAGTGATTGTGGCTTCGGCTACTCGGGTCGGCACGCGAGTTGTACGCCGCAGACACGGCGTCGAGCATCGCGTGATAGTCACGTGAGAGGCGATCCGTGTCGCTCGTCACCCGCAGCTTGCCGTGGATACGCATGCGCACGCGCACATGCTCGCCTTCGCGAAACTCGAAATGGATATCCGACGCGTCCGCTTCAATGGCACGCTCGATCATCAGATCGAAGTTTCGATACGCCCCCGTTCGCTGCTCGTCGGTGCGCCCGCCGGTATCGCCTTGCTGTTGCAGGCGCGACTGCATGAGCAGAATTTCTTCCGTCGTGCCAACGTAAATGCCTTCGAGGTCGAGGCGGTGCGTCGCCCGTACCGCCTGTTCGAAGCGCCCCAGCAGATCCGATCCCTGCATGCGAACAAACGCCGTGTGCTCCAACAGCACCAGATAGAGGCGCGGCTTCATGGCGACGAGCACGAGCGACCCGTTTTCGGCCCCGGCCAACGTGATGCCGAGATCCTGACGCCAGCCCATGCGCTGAATGTCCTCCGGACGCAGATCGGCAATGGGCCGCGCAACAGGCCCGCCTGGCTGCGAACCGCCCCGGGACATCGCCGACTGAAAACGCTCGGTAAATGTGGCCATTACGTTCGCCCCGGTGGACCCGCTTTCAGGCTGCTCGTCGGCCCCGCGCCGATGGCGTTGGGTAAGAGCAAGCGCTGCTTTTTGCCCTTCCGCGTGACGTCCACGAAGTCGCTGCCGATCATCACCACCTGCCAATCGCCGAAGCGGTCTCCGTTGCTCACGCTATAACCGTAGCGACCGTCGAGGCGCAAATAGGCAACCGTGGTGTCCTCCACGCCATGAATGAATAGCAACTCGGGAGGCAAAGTGAACTGAGCCGGCGCCGCGTTCGGACTCTCGGGGCCAGCGGTGTCAGCATTCTTGGCCTGCACCGCCGCTTGCGACGCCTTGAGATGATCGCGCGCAAAGGCATCGATCGTCTCGCCGGCCCAGGCCTGCGCCGCCCACATCGGCAGCGATGCCATGACGATCAGGGCGAGCGGGGTCATCCGACGCAGCTTAATGAACATAGTAGGTTCCTTGTGCGGAGAAGACGGGTTTGTTGTCGTCGATCACGACCTTCAACTCGCGCAACGACATGTTGCCGGCGCGCATCATCAAGCCGGCCACGGAATCCATGAACGCCAGATGGCCGGCCATCTTCCATTCGCCCTTGGCAATCGGCGGCGGGACATCGCGGCGTGCGGCAACACCGGGGGGCGCGATAACCAGCGGCGAGGGCATCGATAATGAAATGTCCATGCCGTAATCGCCGAGCGATTGCAGACGCGCTCCCGCACTGCGCAAGAACTGCGTTCGCGGCACCGGGGTCACGCGTGCGTCGCCATCGTCGGCGTCTTCTTCGGCGTCATCCACCGATTCCGGCGAGTCGGACGTATTCGCAACCGGTGTGAGTGCAACCCGCTTCGGCGCAGGCGCCGTCGTGTCGGCGGGGGTCATGATCTCGCGCGCGTGGTCGAGATCGATGATCTGCGCGTTCGGGCGCTGCGAGAGCAGCAAGTCGAACGTGCCGCCCTCCTGACGCCGCCACTGAATCTCGCAACGCGAGACGTCGCAATCAATGGCGACGGGACGCCAGCCACCTGCCATCGCGGGCAGCGACTGAATCGCATACTGAAGGCGCCGCGCGTGCGACGCGCCCGCCGAGAAGGGCTCTGCGGCAATGGCACGTGTCAAAGCCTGCTTGTAGGCATCCACCGGATCGACCCGGTTGGCGGCAGCGAGCTTGGCCTGTTGCGCATCGTCGTACCAGGACCATCCCCACCATCCTGCCGCAAAGAGCAGCGAGATCGCCGCCACGGAGACAGCGGCAATCTTCATCTGGCGCGCCGGCAATGGCTTGCGCACGACTTTCAGACGCGCATCGAGCGGCTGTTCTTTGCGAACATGCGCGGCGATCTCGTCAAGCGTGAGTGTCACATCGACGACCGGACAACACAGCGGCGCAATCCCCACGAGCTTGACCGGCCCCTCGACTTCCGACAACCACTGATCCAATCCTGCACGCAGATGCGACGTCGGTACCGTCAAATCGGCTTCGGGCCGATGATCGCGCAAGGTAATGAAAAGGGTCGCCTCCGGATCCTCGGGGTCGGGGTGCAGGAACGCGACATTCGGTGCGTCAACCAACTCACCGAGTATCGCCGCCAACGCATAGGGTTCGAACACACCTTCGACATTGGCGGCGGCGGGCATCGAGAACAGCCCAGCGGTACGTGTGCCGACACCGTCGTCGGACACCGCATAGAAGGAGGCATCGCGACTCTTGGCGAGGCCGCGGATCTCGGCCGGCTCTTTCTGCAAGCCGATCAATGTCTCCCACTGCGCACCGACGGCAAGCTGTTTGGACAATATCCGGGCCATCACACGCCCTCGGTCAATTCCGGCGAAATCAGGATGACGACTTCCTTGATACCCTGCTGCGCCTCCTTCGTCCCGCCCTCGTAATTGAATAGGCCGTCGCGGTCGGTCTTGTCGTCCTTGCGACGGAAGCCGCTTAGCACCAGCGTGTCGCCGGATTTGAGCGATGCACGCTGCATCGTCTGGATGGACTGGGTGATCGGCAACTGCATGAACGTGCCAACGCCCATGCCGTCGTCATTGCCGCCCCCCTCGCCTTCCCCACCGACGGCGACCTTCACACCATCTTTGTCCACGCTCCCGCTGACCGACGGATCGCCGCCGCTCGGCGTCTCCTTGCCGGTGCGCAGGTTGATCTTGTCGAGCTTCTTCAGGTCGGACATGTCGATCTGCACCTGCAACATCACGCTGCGGTTCCCCATTAGCGTAGGCAGCAGATTCATCACGAAGCCAGTCGTCAGCACCGACTGCTCGGCCGTGACCACCGCCTGCCCACCGTAGTTGCCCGGCGTCATCTTGGTTTGCGCGACGAAACCCTGGTTCTGCGTGACTGCTACTGGCGCGGGCTGATTGTTCAGCGTGACGACGGTCGTATCGATGACGGTACTCACGCGCCCCTGTTGACTGAGGGCCTTGATGAACGCGGAGGAGCCCGCAAATCTGCCAGGCATCTGGCCGATATTCAGGCCACCCTTGCGCGACATGAGCGCACCTCCCATCGCCGGGCCGGCCAAGCCTGCCACCACCCCGCCAGCCGTTTTGTACGCCAGCGTCCAGTCGATACCGGCAGCGGAGTTTTCATCGAGCGCGACGGAGTACACCTGGACACGCAGCTTCACTTGACGGCCAAGCACCGTGTTTTCCGATTCGATGTATTGCGCAACGCGCTCCATGACATCGGCTGTATCGGTCACCACCAGCGAACTCGTCACGACGGACGGCGTCACCTTGCCGCCGTCCGAGAGCATGTCCGAAACGGTCTTGACAAGGTCGGACCAGTAGTCGAGTTCGGACTCCACGCTGACGTTGGCGTCGGCGTTGAAGCTCAGGTCGACGCCGCCCGCCGAACCACCCGCGCCACCACCACCGGACGCGCCGCGATTGGCCTTCATCTGCGACGCCTTACCCACCGAAGCGGTGTACGACGAACTGCCCGGCATCATCTTGATCTGGAACGTACGCGTCACATAACGCGCGAAATGGACTACGCCATCGCGATAAGTCCAATGAGTGCCAGTGCGATACGCGACGGTGTCGAGCAGGCCTGAGAGCGTGCCGTTGAATTGCAGCGGCACGGTCGGTTCACCGGTGTCTGCACAATTGATCTGGAACAGTGTTGCCGGCGTTCCCCGTCCGCCGCCAGGCCGGCCCCCCGGGCCGCTACGGCCACCGCCACCACCTCCGCCACCTTCGGCCGCACACGACACGTCCGACCCCACGCGAATCGTCAGACCGTTGCCACGCGCGACCTGCGCGAGCACGACCGACATCGGCAGCGGGCCACCGGTGGAGAATCGAACGTTGCGTTTGAAGAACTCGGGCAGCGCGACCGTTGCATTGATAGGAACGGACTGCTTGGCGAGCCACGCCCCTTCGACGTGTTCGATAGCCCGGATGGGGACTGCGGCATGCCTATCGAACGCCGACGTCGCTTCGGCCTGTGCCTGTGCAACGTTAGCGTCGGTTTTCGAGAGCATGCCAGGCGTGCCGCACGCGGTCAGTAACGTGGTGGCGCACAACACGCCAAGTCGCTTTCTCATGAGTTACCGCTTCTCGGAATCAGTGGCCGCGCCCGGGGGGACGCACGGCGCTTGTTATTGTGTGGCGTGCACAACGCGCAGCACGCGGTTGGCCTCGTAGACTTTCACGCGGATCGGCGCATCGGTGTTTTGCAGCGAAACGACGATCTGCTCGACGATGCCAAGGAAGTCGCCCCTGAACGTCGCCGGATACTCGATGGGAAAGTCGCGATCGATTTCCCAGGCCAGTTGCCACCCTTGATCGCTCAAATAACGCTGGAGCGCGACGGAAACGCGGCCGTCGTCGGGCGACATATGGAGATTGAGCAGTTCGCGCACTTCGACAGGAATCGGGGCAGTCGCCTCGATCACCTCGCTCGAATCCGCGACCTCGATCACCTCGCGTGCCTCAACGACCTCATGCACATCCGCCACGGGCAGGGGCCTTGGCGCAACCGCAGACACTGAGGCCTGCGGTTGCGCCAACGACGATGCCCCCGCGGTCACGCCCGACGTCAGTGGTTTGTGACTGGCGAGCGAGATTTGCAATGCAGGCGATTGATGCACCTCTTGGGGCATATCGAAAGCGACAACCGTACTCGACCACACAGTTGACGCGACAGTCGCGGCTATCACCTTATTGATGTGCATATTTTCCTCACGTCGGACCCAGTGCTTGGGACGGGATGCTGCTCAGCGAAAGGCTTAAGCGCCACCGATGGTGAATTCGAGATCCGCCTTCGTCTGGTTGTCTTTTTGATCAGCAGCCAAACTCGCGTTGTTTACGTCGCCTGACGATGAGCAGGCAGCCGCGAGTTTGGCGGGGTCGAACGCCGTATTCATTCTCTTGAGTTCCGTGCCATTCACTTTGACCGTCGCGAAAGCGGGGTGCAGCGAACTAATCAGCTTCTGACATTGAGAGCTGGGAACTGTCTTCGAGATGACCTTGATCCCGACCGGAGGAGCGTCGGAACCGCTACCTGGAAGGTTCTCCACCACGACGAGGCCTCCGAATCGGTTGAGATACTTGTTAGTGTCCGTTCGCTGCATCGCACCCATCAGACCAAGATCATCCAAGCCTTTGGCATCCGTACCGGTGGTCAATTGCCCGGCCATCACGGCGTTCTGAACCGCGACGACTGCCATCTGCAAGTCTTTGGTTTCCTGAGTTCCCCGCACCGTGTCCATCAGCTTGGGCACGCCAACGAGAGCACCCGCCATAATCATCCCCATCACCGCGACGGCGACCGACAACTCCACCAGCGTCACACCCCGCTGACGACGCTTGTTCAGCTTGTTCAATCGGTGGCTCATCTTGTTTTTCATATGCGCGAGCGCGCTTTCGTTCACTTGCATGTTCTTGTCCCTCGTCCAAAGCAAATCGATCCGATAAAAAAGATGCGTCGCAAATCGATGGTTCACCTGCGCCGCAGCAGGAGCGATTTATGCCCGAAGGCAATGCACCGCGTTGTCGTATACGGATCGCACTTTTCGCAAACTGACAATGGACCCCCGCGTGAAAACACCCAAACGGATGGCGATTTCGATAATTCGGTGTGCTGCGCGACAGCGCCTGAAAGCGCGGCCGAAGCCGTGCAGGGATAGGTAGTGCGGGGGATTGCGGGAACGGACGTTGCGATGTCGTTTGCCGATACCTTCGGAATCGACCTAAACGCAACGAGAGTATTCACAACGTCATGTACTGCCGGCCTTATTAAGCCGTTTCACAAGGCACATTGCATGCCATGCGTACGCGAACAGGTTGTCCGCGCGACGTTCCGAAGACCGGCAGCGCAAAACGATTCGCTTGCCCCGCCGGCCTTCGGTTTCAGACCATTAGACCATCAGACCATCAATGCACGACGCCTGCATGAGGCGTTTGCGGCCCTTCGACGCGCGCCGAACCCTGCTCATGGGTGCCGGCACGATCCGGCACCTTGCTGTCGTTCGCCGCTTTATCTCCGGGCAGCACGAGCGGTCCCTTCCCGGCGAAACGGTCGAGATAGAGATAGATCACCGGTGTGATGTAGAGCGTGATGACCTGCGAGAACAGCAAGCCCCCGACCACGGCCAACCCGAGCGGCTGACGCAATTCCGCCCCCGCGCCAAGGCCCAGCGCAATCGGCAACGCGCCCATGAGCGCCGCGAGCGTCGTCATCATGATCGGCCGAAAACGCAACGCGCACGCCTGACGAATGGCCTCGGTGGGCGTCATGCCGCCGTTGCGTTGCGCGTCGAGCGCGAAGTCGATCATCATGATCGCGTTCTTCTTCACAATGCCGATGAGCATCAGCACGCCGATCACCGCGATGAGCGACAGGTCCATACCGAACAGACGCAGCGTGATCAGGGCACCCACCGCCGCCGACGGTAAACCCGCGAGAATCGTGAGCGGATGGATGTAGCTCTCGTAGAGCACGCCAAGCAGCACGTAGATCACGAGCAACGCCCCGACGAGCAGCACGATCTGGCTCGACTGCGACTTCTGGAATGCCGCCGCGTCGCCGCCCCAACTCGTGATGATGCTCGGCGGGAAGCCCAGTTGATGCTGGAAGCCCACGATCTTCTGCGAAGCGTCGCCCAGTGCCGCACCCGGCGCGAGGTTGAACGACAGCGTCACCGCTTGCAACTGGCCCTGATGGTTCACCGACACCGGCCCCATCTTGCGCTCGACTGTCGCCACCGCCGAGAGCGGCACCAGCGCACCGCCCTTGGCGCGCACGTTGTTCTTGTCGAAGGCGCTTTCGTCGCGACGGTCGTTGTCGTCGGCCTGCAGAATCACCTGATAGCTGTCGCTCGGCGTGTAGATGGTCGAGACCTGACGCTCGCCGAACGCGCTGTACAACGCGCTCCGAATGTCCCCAATGGCCACGCCCAGCGTATTCGCCTTGTCGCGGTCGATGGTGAGCTGCGCCTGTAGGCCCTTCATCTGTGCGTCGGTCGTCACATCGCGAAAGATCGGATCGCCGCGCATGAGGTTCATCAGCCGGTCGGACCACAACTGCATCTCGCCCGGCTTCACGCTCTGCATTACGTACTGGTAGCGGCTCTTGCTCTGCTTGCCGCCCAGTTGCAGGTTCTGCACCGGATTGAAGTAGACGTTGAGCCCCGGCACCTGCTTGACTTCACGTCGCAGCCCTTCGAGCACTTCGCTCATGTGCGCACGCTCGCCGTGCGGCTTCAGGTTGATGAACATGCGGCCCTGATTGCTGTCACTGGCCGACACGATCACCGTTTCGACAGCGGGGTTCGCGCGAATGATGTCGCCCGCCTGCCGCAGCAGCGTCGACATGGCCGTGAACGAAATATCCTGCGCGCCTTCGGCCGTGACCTGGACCTGCCCAATGTCTTCACTCGGGAAGAAGCCTTTCGGGATCGTGGCGAACAGCACGCCCGTGGCAACGAATGTGGCGGCCGCTGCGCCCATCACCCATTTCCGATGCGCGAGACACCAATCGACACTGCGCACGTAAGCGTTCTGCACCCACACGAAACCGTCTTCGAACCACTGCGTGGCGCGCAGTCCCAACCCCTCGTCCTGCTCGTGCTTGAGATAGCGACTGCACAGCATCGGAATCAACGTGAGCGAGACCGCCGCCGACACCAGAATCGCCAGCGACACCACCACCGCGAACTCGTGGAACATCAGGCCGATCACGCCCGGCATGAAGAAGATCGGGATGAACACGGCCACCAGAGAAATCGAGATCGACAGAATCGTGAAGCCCATCTCGCGCGAGCCGACCAGCGCCGCGCGCAGCGGCGGTACGCCGTTCTCGATATGCCGCACGATGTTCTCGAGCATCACGATGGCATCGTCCACGACCAGCCCCACGGCGAGCGTGATGCCCAGCAGCGAGATATTGTCGATGGAGTACCCCATGCCCTTCATGAGCGCGACCGTGCCGATCAGAGACACCGGCAGCGACATCACCGGAATCAGCGTGGCAGCGAGACGGCGCAGGAACAGGAAGATCACCAGCGTGACGAGAATCACCGTGAGGCCGAGTGTGAACTGCACGTCGTCGATAGATTCACGAATCGACACCGAGCGGTCGTTGAGCAGCTTGACCTGAATCGACTGCGGCATCTGCTCCGCGAGACGCGGTAGCGCCGCCTTGACCTGATCGACCGTGGCCACCGTGTTCGCATTCGGCTGACGTAGCACCGCGAGCACGATCGAGCGCTCGCCGTTGACCCAACTGCCGGTCTTCACCGATTCCACACTGTCCTGCACGTCAGCCACATCGCGCAGATACACCGGGTTGCCATTCACGCTCGCGATGATGAGGTTCGCGAACTGCTCGGCCTTCGTCATCTGACGGTTGGCCTCGATGGTCAGCGTCTGCCGGTTGCCATCGAGCGTGCCCACCGGGCTGTTGGCGTTGGCGGACGCCAGCGCCCGTGCCACGTCGTCGAGCGTGAGCTTGCGCGCGGCCAGCGCGTCGGGACGCGCCTTCACGCGCACCGCAAAACGCTTCTGCCCGAAGATCAGCACCTGCGCCACGCCGGGTAGCGTGGAAAGGGTGGGTGAGACGAGGTTTTCCGCGTAGTCGTCGAGTTCAGCCAGCGACATCG
The DNA here is from genome assembly GCA_031291335.1 of Pandoraea sp. Lineage (GTDB taxonomy): Bacteria > Pseudomonadota > Gammaproteobacteria > Burkholderiales > Burkholderiaceae > Pandoraea. Next base: position 16,039 of record JARLJF010000081.1, read on the forward strand.
ACGGCGAATTCATCGCGAGGAACAGAATCGGCGCGTCGGCCGGGTTCACCTTTCGGTATGACGGCGGCGTTGTCATTTCCACCGGCAGCTTGCGCTGCGCGCGGAACAGCGCCGCCTGCACGTCGACAGCGGCCGCATCGATATCCCGATCGCTGTCGAATTCGATGATGATCGACGTGGTGCCCTGCGTGTTGGTCGAGCTGATGACCGCCACGCCGGCAATCGTCGAGAACTGCTTTTCCATCGGCGCGGCCACCGATGCGGCCATCGTCTCCGGACTCGCGCCGGGCAGCGTGGCCGTGACCTGAATGACCGGCGAGTTGTAGCTTGGCAGCGCGGAAATCGGAATCTGGCCGTACGCGATCAGGCCAGCCACGACGGCCGCCACGCACAGCAGAATCGTCATGACCGGCCGGCGGATACAGAGTTCTGACAGGTTCATGGCGCTTTCCCTGCGGCGCCGTCACGCGACGCCACGATCGTCACCGCATTGCCCGGGCGCAGGTTTTCCGCACCTTCCTGCACCACTCGCGCGCCCGCTGGCACGCCTTCGATCACCGCCAGCTTCGCTTCAACGTAGCCGACCTTCACCGGCTTCGCGCTCACTTTGCCGTCTGCGCCGATTACATAAACGAACTTGCCTTCCGGACCGGTCTGCACGGCTTGCGGCGGCACCACGCTCGCCTGCTTGAGCACACGGCCGATCACCGCGACGTTCAGGTACATGCCGGGCCACAGCTTCGCGTCGCGATTGTCGTAGGCGGCCTTCAAACGAATCGTGCCGGTCTGCGAGTCCACGGCGTTATCGATGAAGCTGAGCTGCCCCGTCGCCGTCATGCCGGTCGTGCCGAGTGTCGCCGTCACGGAAACCGGGCCGCCCGCGCGCGCGGCCTGCAATTCCGCCAATGCGCCTTCGGGCAGCGTGAAGCTGATATCGATCGGGTCGAGCTGCGTAATGCTCACGAGCGCTGCGCCGCCCGGCGTGACGAGACTGCCGGGGTGGACGTTGATCGCGCCAGTACGGCCGTCGATGCCCGCGCGGATCTGGTTGTAATCGACCGCGACCTGGCTGGCGGAAATCGCGGCCCGGTCGGCGGCGACCTGTGCGCTCAGGCTATCGACGCCGCTCTGCGCGGTATCGAGCGCGCTTTGCGAGACGAAATGCTCCGCGATCAGTTGCTTCGTGCGAGCGAGCGTGCGGCGGGCGTTGGCGAGATCGGCTTCGTCCTTCGCCAATTGCGCCTGCACCTTCTTGAGGTTGGCTTCGTCCATGCGCGCATCGAGCGAGAACAGCAATTGCCCGGCTTTGACGAAGTCGCCTTCCTTGATATGTACCTGACGAATCGTGCTGGAAATTTGCGGACGCACGTCAATCGTCTGGCGCGCCGTGACGGTACCGTTGGCTATGAGCCGTACTGGCACGTCGCGCACTTCGACGGTGGCAGCGGTCACCGAGGGGGCCACCGCCGCCTTGGCAGGCTTCTCCGCGCCGCGAGAGCGCAGCCATGCGCCGGCCCCGGCGATCACCGCCACCACCAGCAAACCGGCAAGCCAGCGACGCGAACGCGTCGCGCCCGGTGGCGTACCGCCTGCGCCACCCTGGGTGGCTGTCTGATGCCCGCGGGCGGCAGCGTCCCCCGGCACGTGCCGGTGGGCGTTCTCGTCACTCATCTTCTTCCCCGTTTCCCCATGCGACGCCCATTGCCCGGCAAACCCCCGTTCGCCTGAGCCGCGCCTGTTTCTTCTATCAAAACGGCCGAGGATCGCCACGGCCGTTCACGTCATGCCCGTTTGTCTTTGATTTCAATGCGGCACTGCGTCATTCCACCTTCATGCCCGTCAGTTCAGGCCTCGCGGGCGGATAGGACAACTTCAGATCGGTCAGAGCCTGCACCAGCAACTCTGCCACCATCAGATTACGGTGGCGTTTTGAGTCGGAAGGCACGATATACCACGGCGCTTCTTCCGTCGAGGTGGCCGATAAAGCCGCTTCATAGGCCTTGGCGTATTGCGGCCAGAAGCTGCGTTCCTTGAGGTCGTTCAGCTCGAATTTCCAGTGCTTGTTCGGATCGTCGATGCGCTCTTGCAAGCGCTTGCGCTGCTCTTCCGCCGAGATGTGGAGGAAGCACTTGATGATGCGCGTATTGTTGTCCGCTAGCAGGTGCTCGAAGTTGTTGATGTGCGTGTAACGGCGCTTGCACTCGTCTGCATCGATCCAGTCGTGCACGCGCGTGATGAGCACGTCTTCGTAATGGCTGCGATTGAAGATCACCAGTTCGCCTGCGGCCGGCACCACCATGTGCACGCGCCACAGGAAGTCGCGCGCCAGTTCCATGGGCGTGGGCGACTTGAAGTTGGCCACGCGAATGCCGAGCGGATCGACGTTCTGAAATACCGCGCGAATGGTGCCGTCCTTGCCGCTGGTGTCCATGCCTTGCAGCACGAGCAGCACGCGGTGCTTGCTGTTGGCGTGCAGAATCGTCTGTAACTCGTCGAGCTTGAGCGCCAGCTCGGCCAGGCGCACCTTGTCATCGTCCTTGCTCTCGCCCGAGAAGGGTTTTTCGGCCGGATCGTAGTCCGACAGGTCGAGCTTCTTGCCGAGCGCTACGCGGTATTTCTCGAACATTACCAACTCCTCGTGACAGGCTTTCCCGGCAGTATCGCGCAATTTGCGGGGCGGCCAAAAAAAGCCAGGCATAAGCGAATCGCCCGGCGTGATAAGACGGCTCAGCGCGCGGACAAAACAAAAAGCGCGGCACCGAACCGGCTACCGCGCTTTTTGTTTGATACTCAGACCGACGCAACCCATCTGCCGCGACGCCGCCAGCCTCAACCCTCGTCAGGCACCCAGCTTCTTCTTGAGCAACTCGTTGACCTGGGCCGGGTTGGCCTTGCCCTTGGTGGCCTTCATCGCCTGACCCACCAGTGCGTTGAACGCCTTCTCCTTGCCCGCGCGGAATTCCTCGACGGACTTGGCGTTAGCTGCCAGCACCTCGTCGATGATCTTCTCGATCGCGCCGGTGTCGGTGATCTGCTTCAGACCCTTCGCTTCGATGATTCGGTCTGCGGCGCCTTCGTCAGCGGCACGCTCTTCCCACATCAGTTGGAAGACTTCCTTCGCAATCTTGTTGGAGATCGTGTTGTCGGCAATGCGGGCGAGCAGGCCAGCAAGCTGAGCGCTCGACACCGGGCTCTCGGCGATGCCGATATCCTCGCGGTTCAGCAGCGACGACAGTTCGCCCATGATCCAGTTGGCCGCCGGCTTGGCGCTGGCCTTGCCTGCCTTCGCAACCACGGCTTCGAAGTAGGCGGCCTGCGCCTTCGACTGCGTGAGCACGGCGGCGTCGTAGTCCGACAGACCGTACGACTCGACGAAACGCACCTGCATGCCCGCGGGCAGTTCCGGCAGCGCAGCGCGCACGCGCTCGACCCATTCGCTGTCGATCACGAGCGGCATCAGATCCGGGTCCGGGAAGTAGCGGTAATCGTGCGCGTCTTCCTTGCTGCGCATCGAACGCGTTTCCTTCTTGTCCGGATCGTACAGACGCGTTTCCTGCACCACGGTGCCACCGTCTTCGATCAGTTCGATCTGACGACGCACTTCGTACTGAATCGCCTCCTCCAGGAAGCGGAACGAGTTCAGGTTCTTGATCTCGGCGCGCGTGCCGAATTCCTTCTGACCGACCGGACGCACGGACACGTTGGCGTCGCAACGGAACGAGCCTTCCTGCATGTTGCCGTCACAGATGCCGAGCCACACCACCAGCCCGTGCAGCGCCTTCGCGTACGCCACGGCTTCGGCCGCACTGCGCATCTCAGGCTCGGTCACGATCTCGAGCAGCGGCGTGCCGGCACGGTTCAGGTCGATGCCGGTCATGCCGGCGAAGTCTTCGTGCAACGATTTGCCTGCATCTTCCTCAAGGTGGGCACGCGTGAGCGTGACGACCTTTTCATACGCTTCGCGGCCAGTGCGGGCATCGGCTTCGACCTGAATCTTCAGCGAGCCGCCCTGCACCACCGGAATCTCGTACTGGCTGATCTGATAGCCCTTCGGCAGATCGGGGTAGAAGTAATTCTTGCGCGCGAAGATGCTGCGCGGCGCAATCGTCGCCCCGATGGCCAGCCCGAATTCGATCGCGCGCTCGACCGCACCACGATTGAGCACCGGCAACACGCCCGGCAGCGCCAGATCCACGGGACAGGCCTGCGTGTTGGGGGCCGCGCCGAATTGCGTCGAAGCGCCCGAGAAAATCTTGGAAGCGGTGGAGAGCTGTGTGTGCGTCTCCAGACCAATAACGACTTCCCATTGCATAAGGTTCACCCTGTCTCAACTTGTCGGCATGGCGCATTCGCCCTGCCCTTGCCGCCGGTCGTCACCTCTGTGGTGACGCTCCGGCCTGTTCCTGTTCGTCGGCGCTGCCGGACCCGTCAGCGGTTATCTGCGCGTATCCGCCGCGCAAACGCCCGAGTGCGGATCGAAACTCACCGGCCACGCGTTCTCGTAGATGCCCGGCGTGCAATACGCCTCGCAGTTCGCGTGTCCAATGGTCACGTTGCCCGGGTCCTGCCAGATGAGCAGCTTGCAGCTCCCGCTGTTCGCGCGCAGTTCGATGCTCGGGCGCCACTGCGTCTGGTGGAAATCCGCCAGATTGAAGTGACAACTCCCGCGCTGGCCGACCCACAGACGCCAGTCGAGCGACTGCACCTGATTGGCCGACACCTTGAGCGTCGCCTGTTCGCGAAAACCGTCTTCATCCGTCTGCGAGCAATAGCCCGACAGATTGATTTCGCGGTACGCGATCGGCGTTGGCCTCCCAAACGGCAGGCTGCACGACGCGAGCGTAAGCACCATGCCAGCGAGCGCCAGCCCCTTGGCGGCCACGGCCAGCGCAGCCGAGCGCGTGCCAGCCGGAGCGAGAGACGTCACTACGCGCGAGCGGCTCACGATCAGACGCCCGCCGGCGCGCGCTTGTGCCAGTCGGTCGCGCGCTGGAACGCGTCGGCCACTTGCAGCAGGCGGGCTTCGTCGAAGTAATTGCCGATCAGTTGCAGGCCCACCGGACGCGCATCGCGTCCCGGGCCGACCGGCAGGCTCATGCCCGGCAGACCCGCCAGGCTGACCGACAGCGTGTAGATATCCGCCAGATACATCTGCACCGGATCGGCGCTCTTCTCGCCGAGGTTCCACGCCACCGACGGCGCCACCGGACCCATGATGACGTCGCACTGCGCGAACGCGTTCTGGAAGTCCTGAGCGATCAGGCGGCGGATCTTCTGCGCCTGCAGATAGTAGGCGTCGTAGTAGCCGTGCGAGAGCACGTATGCGCCCACGAGAATGCGACGCTTGACCTCGGTGCCGAAGCCTTCGGCACGCGACTTCTTGTACATGTCGAGCAGATCACGGTACTCGGCTGCGCGGTGGCCGTAGCGCACACCGTCGAAACGCGACAGGTTCGACGAGGCTTCGGCCGGCGCCAGCACGTAGTACACCGGGATCGACAGTTCCGTCTTCGGCAGCGACACCGGCACACGCACGGCGCCGAGATTCTCGAACTCGCGCAGGGCGTGGTCGACCGCTTCGCGCACGTCGGCGTCGAGCCCTTCACCGAAGTACTCGGCCGGCAGGCCGATGCGCAGCCCCGCCAGCGGCTTGTCCGCGGTGGCGCCGTCGAGCGGCTTGCCCAGACCACGCGCAAAGTCTTCGTCCGCACGCTCGAGGCTAGTCGAATCGCGGGCGTCGAAGCCCGCCATGCCGTTGAGCATCCAAGCGCAATCTGCGGCGCTGTGACCGAACGGGCCGCCCTGATCGAGCGACGACGCAAACGCGATCATGCCGTAGCGCGACACTCGGCCGTACGTCGGCTTGATACCGGTCACGCCGCAGAAGGCCGCCGGCTGACGGATCGAGCCGCCGGTGTCGGTACCGGTGGCGACCGGCGCAAGACGTGCGGCCACCGCGGCGGCTGAACCACCCGACGAACCGCCGGGCACGGCACGCTTGTCCCACGGGTTCTTCACCGGGCCGTAGTACGAATTCTCGTTCGACGAGCCCATCGCGAACTCGTCCATGTTGGTCTTGCCCAGCGTGACCATGCCGGCGTCTGCCAGACGCTCGACCACGGCCGCGTCATACGGGCTCACGTAGTTCTCGAGCATGCGCGAGCCTGCGGTGCTGCGCCAGCCGCGCGTGACGAACACGTCCTTGTGCGCGACCGGAATGCCCAGCAGCGGCTGGTTGGCGCCATCGCCGGCGGCAATGCGGGCGTCGGCGGCACGTGCCTGCGCGAGACTCGCGTCGGCATCGACGTGCACGAATGCGTTCAGATCGGTGGCGCCGGCAATGCGGTCCAGATAGTGCTGCGTCAGCTCGACGCTCGAGACGCGCTTGGCGTCGAGCGCGGCGCGCAAATCCTGCAAATGAATCAGATCTTGTTCCATGGTGGCTGCTGTGTAGCGCGTGAGGGAGTGAGGTGCGCCGGTGGCGCGCGGTAACACGTTGCTTGGCCGGACGCCCGGCAACGCACCGATCTCACTCGATGACCTTCGGCACCAGGTAGAGGCCGTCCTGCACGGCGGGGGCCGGACGCTGATTCGCGTCGCGGTCGACCAGTTCCGTCACGGCATCGGTACGCAACCGCTGGGCGACGGCCTGAATTTGCTCGATCGGATGCGCCAGCGGGGCAACGTCGGTCGTGTCGACCGACTGCATCTGCTCGACGAGCGCGAAGAAGCCGTTCAGCTCCTTTTCCATATGAGCCGCCTCGTCATCGGCCAGCTCGAGACGCGCGAGATGAGCGATGCGTTTGACGTCTGAGAGATTCAAAGCCATGAAGAAATCCCGAAAAAATGCGCATTGGGGAGCAACCGGATGCATACATGACGCCAATATTAGGGCCAGAATGCGGAGAATCTGCGGACGAGGTCGAACTCGCCTGCGGTTTTACTCCGTGCACCGGGCTGCGCAGGAGGGCTGGCGCGCCGTGCCACAAGGCTCTCGGCTTAGACCCCGAGGGGGCCGATTGTGGTGTCAACGTGCTCGTTTTTCCTGCAAAACCTGCGAAATTATAAGGTATCATTGCGCATTAAATTTGCGTCGGAGCGTGTTTTTGCACCCTCCGCCGCTGTCGCGCAGGTGGGCCACGGTCAGTCCGGGGGGCGCGACAGACGATCGCGCAGTCCATTGGAAGACCCTGACGCGACGGATTTATGACGGCAGCCCCGCCTCCTGCCCGGTACAGCATTCCTCGGTTTGTCCGCATGTTTCGCGAGCCGCCGCGTGGCGCCTGGCGATTTTTTTGCGAACAGTCCGGAACCCAGATGACAGGCAGCCGTCCCAGTCACATCCATTGGGGCGGCCTCACGCAAACACAGGATTTTGCATGTTCGGTTTTCTTCGCAGCTATTTCTCCAACGACCTGGCCATTGACCTGGGCACGGCCAACACCCTCATTTACATGCGTGGCAAGGGCGTCGTTCTCGACGAACCGTCGGTCGTCGCCATTCGTCAGGAAGGTGGCCCGAGCGGTAAGAAGACGATCCAAGCCGTCGGCAAGGAAGCCAAGCAGATGCTCGGCAAGGTGCCGGGCAACATCGAGGCGATCCGCCCGATGAAGGACGGCGTGATCGCCGACTTCACGGTGACCGAGCAGATGATCAAGCAGTTCATCAAGATGGCGCACGAGTCGCGTCTGTTCTCGCCGTCGCCGCGCATCATCATCTGCGTGCCGTGCGGTTCGACCCAGGTCGAGCGTCGTGCCATCAAGGAAGCGGCGCACGGTGCCGGCGCCTCGCAGGTGTATTTGATTGAAGAGCCAATGGCGGCTGCCATCGGTGCCGGCCTGCCGGTCTCGGAAGCCACGGGCTCGATGGTCGTCGACATCGGCGGCGGCACGACCGAAGTGGGCGTGATCTCGCTGGGCGGTATCGTCTACAAGGGTTCGGTGCGCGTCGGTGGCGACAAGTTCGATGAAGCCATCGTCAATTACATCCGCCGCAACTACGGCATGCTGATCGGCGAGCAGACCGCGGAAGCGATCAAGAAGGAAATCGGTTCGGCCTTCCCGGGCTCGGAAGTCAAGGAAATGGAAGTCAAGGGCCGCAACCTCTCGGAAGGGATTCCGCGTGCCTTCACCATTTCGAGCAACGAAATCCTCGAAGCGCTGACCGATCCGCTCAACCAGATCGTGTCGTCGGTGAAGATCGCACTGGAACAGACCCCGCCGGAACTGGGTGCCGACATCGCTGAGCGCGGCATGATGCTCACGGGGGGTGGCGCGCTGCTGCGCGATCTGGATCGTCTGCTCGCTGAAGAAACCGGCCTGCCGGTGCTCGTCGCCGAAGACCCGCTCACCTGCGTGGTGCGCGGTTCGGGCATGGCGCTCGAGCGCATGGACAAGCTCGGCAGCATCTTCTCCTACGAGTAAGCCAACGTGCGTGGTTTGTCGTCCGGCGCGGTGGGGCAATCCCTTCCACACCTCGCCGGGCACGACCGACCCCGCAGCAAGACCACGCGCGCGGAGCTTGTCGTCATGCCGTTCCGTCGCGCCCGACTGACATTACTCGCGCACCGCAGCGATTCGCTGCGCGTGCTCCCCTGAAGGGCCCACCATGCAGTACAGTCCGCCGCCACTGTTCAAACAGGGACCGTCGGCGTTGGCCCGGCTAATCTGTTTCGTCGCGCTCGCCATCGGCCTGCTCGTGGTCGACTCGCACTACAACACGCTGGAACGGGTTCGGGCAGTTGCCGGCACCGCGCTCTATCCGGTGCAACGCATGATGCTGTTGCCGCGCGACGCCATTCTCGGCGTGGCGGGCTTCTTCTCGACCGAATCGCAACTCACGGGCGAGAACCGCACGCTTCGTGAGCAAAATCTCGAACTCTCCGTCCAGGCCCAGCGCAATAACCAACTGGTGTCCGAGAACGAGCATCTGCGCCAGATGCTTTCGCTGCGCGAGCGCCTGCCCGTGCCGAGCATTCCCGCTGAAATCGAATACGACACCCGTGACCCGTTCACGCAACGCGTGGTCATCGATCGCGGCACCCGGCACGGCGTGAAGCTCGGGGCGCCGGTCGTCACGGAACAGGGCCTGCTTGGTCAGGTCTCACGTGTGTTCTTGCTGCAAAGCGAAGTTACGTTGCTCACCGACAAGGAACAGGCCGTGCCCGTGCAAGTCACCCGCAGCGGTGTGCACAGCGTGATCTACGGCGGGCTGCGCGGCGACGTGCTCGACCTGCGCTTCATCCCGCTGTCGGCCGATGTCAAAGTGGGCGACGAAATCGCCACCAGCGGTCTGGACGGTATTTACCCCGCCGGCCTGCCCGTGGCTCGTATTACCAAGGTCGACCGCGTCTCGGACACCGCGTTTGCGCGCATTCTGTGTCAGCCGGTGGCCAATCTGCGCAGCCAGCGACAGGTGCTGGTGCTGCAATACACCACGCCGCTCGCCCTGCATCCGGACGCTGCCGCCGATCTCGCGCGCGCCTCCGATCCGTCAGCCAGCGGCGAAAAGCCCGGCCAGAAGGGCGGCACGCGCGCCGATCCGAAGCGCGCGCCCGCCGTCCGCAAGGGCCATTGAGGAATCGACATGTCACGACCGCAATACATTCTGCTGCCGGTCAATCCGTACTTCATCGCGCTCAGTCTCGTGGTGGCGTTTCTGGTCAACCTGATGCCGTGGGGCCATGCCCCCGCCATGCCCGACTTCGTCGCGCTGGTGCTGATGTTCTGGAACATCCACCAACCGCGCAAGGTCGGCATGGGCGTCGCGTTTCTCGTCGGGCTGCTCATGGACGTGCACAACGCCGGGCTGCTCGGTGAGCATGCGCTCGCTTACACGCTGCTGTCGTACGGCGCGATCATGATTCACCGCCGCGTGCTGTTCTTCACGTTGCTCGGTCAGGCGCTGACGGTGTTGCCGCTGCTGCTGCTCGCCCACGTGGTACCGTTCATCATTCGTCTGGCGACCGGCGCGGCATTTCCGGGCTGGTGGCCGCTCGCGGCGAGCTTCGTTGAAGCCTTGCTCTGGCCGGTGATCAGTATCCTGCTGTTGGCGCCTCAGAAACGCGCCGTCGACCGCGACGACACGCGTCCGATCTGATGGGCCCCTCGCCCGTAAGATCGCACCACAGAGCCCCGCCCGCCCAGCCAGCATGACCGAGTTCAAGAATCCCCAGCAACAACTGCAGACGTTTCATCTGCGGGTGACGGCGGCTGCGCTTTTCGTGCTGATCTGCTTCAGCCTGCTCGCGGTGCGTTTCGTCTACCTGCAGGTCTTCCGTCACAACCAGTACGCGCTGCAAGCCGACGAAAACCGCGTCTCGCTGGCTCCGATCGTGCCCAACCGGGGCGTGATCATGGATCGCAATGGCGTGGTGCTCGCGCGCAACTATTCCGCCTACACGCTGGAAATCACGCCGTCGAAGATCGGGCGTCCGCTCGAGGACCTCATTACCGATCTGTCCGACGTGATCGAGATCACGCCACGCGACCGTGCCCGTTTCAAGAAGCTCATGGATGACAGCAAGAGCTTCGAGAGCCTTCCGATCCGTACGCGCCTGACCGACGAGGAAGTCGCCCGCTTCACCGCGCAGCGTTTCCGCTTCCCCGGCGTCGACGTGCACGCCCGTCTGTTCCGTCAGTACCCGCTCGGCGAGACGGCGGCACACGTGATCGGCTATATCGGCCGGATCTCGCTGCGCGATCGTCAGCGTATCGAGGCGATGAGCGACGAGAACGACAGCGACAGCGCCAAGTACGACATCCGCCGCGACGTCAACAACTACAAAGGCACCGATTACATCGGCAAGATCGGTGTCGAGCAAAGCTACGAGACGCAGCTCCACGGCATCACCGGTTTCGAAGAAATCGAAGTGACCGCCGGCGGCCGTCCGGTGCGCACGATCTCGCGCACCCCCGCCACGCCGGGCGACAACCTGGTGCTGTCCATCGACATCAAGCTCCAGCAGGTGGCCGAACAAGCATTCGCCGGACGACGCGGCGCGGTCGTCGCCATCGAGCCGAAGACGGGCGACGTGCTCGCGTTCGTATCGGCGCCGAGCTTCGATCCGAACATGTTCGTCGAAGGCATCGACCAGCAGAACTGGGACGCGCTGAACAACTCGCCCGACCGGCCGCTGCTCAATCGTCCGCTGCGCGGCACCTATCCGATCGGCTCGACGTACAAGCCGTTCATGGCGCTCGCGGCACTCGAACTCGGCAAGCGTACGACCAACTGGGGCTTCCAGGACACGGGCTCGTTCACGCTGGGCAACCACACGTTCCGCAACGACGTTCGCAACGGTCAGGGCTGGATCGACATGTATCGCTCGATCGTGGTGTCGAACGACACGTACTACTACATGCTCGCGCACGATCTCGGCGTGAACGCCATTCACGACTTCATGGCGCCGCTCGGCTTCGGTCAGTTGACGGGCATCGACATCGAAGGCGAGGCGCGCGGCATCCTGCCGTCGACCGAATGGAAGCGGAAGGCGTACAAAAAGCCCGCGCAACAGAAGTGGTACGACGGCGAGACGATCAGTCTCGGGATCGGTCAGGGCTACAACTCGTTCACGATCCTGCAACTCGCGCACGCCACCGCCACGCTCGCCAACAACGGCGTGGTGATGAAGCCACACCTGGTCAAGGCCGTCGAAGACCCCGTCTCGCACTCGCGTCAGTTGACCGTGCCGAAGGAAAGCGCGCGGCTGCCGTACAAGCAGGCGGACGTGGATTTCGTCAAACGCGCCATGGTCGGCGTGATCAAGGAAGGCACGGGCCGTCAGGCGTTCGCGGGCGCGCCGTACGAAGCGGGCGGCAAGACCGGGACGGCGCAGGTCTACTCGCTCGGCAAGAACGAGAAGTACAACCACAACGCGATTCCCGAGTTCAAGCGCGATCACGCGCTGTTCATCGCCTTTGCGCCCGCCGACGATCCGAAGATCGCCATCGCGCTGATCGTCGAGAATGCCGGTTGGGGCGGCGCGCAGGCCGGTCCGGTCGCACGCCGTCTGCTCGATTACTACCTCATCGACGAACCGAAGGAGCGCGCCGCCGAAGCGGCCGCGTTGCAGGCTGCGGCGTCGGCACCCGGTGCAGCATCGGGCGCGTTGGCGGTATCCGCCACGCCGGACGCACCGCCCGCCAGCGCCGCCGAACTGGGCGGTCGGAGTGCCGGCGCCCCGGCGAGCGTGGCACGCGGCACGTCTGCTGCCCCGAGCGCTGCTGTGGCCTCGGGCGCCGCCGCAGGCACAGCACGTACGGCTGAGGGCAAGGCACCCGCCGCCCGCGCCGCCACGGCACCGGCAGCACCGGACGCGCCGAAACCGGCACCCACGCCGCAACGTCAGCCTGCCGTGAGCCCGACCGTCGCCGACGAGGCCCGCCATCGCGCCGCAATTCGTGCGCAAGGTGCGCAAGGAGGAACGCCATGATGGCGCTCGACAAACATACGTGGAAAGAACAGGTCAAGCGCCTGTTCGTCGGCTTCGACAAGCCGCTGGCGCTGATCGTCTTCTTGCTGTTATGCGTAGGGCTGGTCACGCTCTACAGCGCCAGTATCGATGTGCCCGGACGCGTGGAAGACCAGATCCGCAACATCGTGCTCACGTTCATTCTGATGTGGGTGCTGGCCATGTTGCCCACGCAGACCCTGATGAAGTTCGCGGTCCCGCTCTATACGGCCGGTGTCGCGCTGCTCATTGCCGTAGCGATGTTCGGGCTGACGAAGAAGGGCGCGAAGCGTTGGCTGAATGTCGGCATGGTGATCCAGCCGTCCGAGATCATGAAGATCGCCATGCCGCTGATGCTTGCGTGGTACTTCCAGAAGCGCGAAGGCAACATCCGCTGGTTCGATTACCTGGCCGCGCTGGCCCTGCTCGGCGTGCCCGTCGGACTCATTGCCAAGCAGCCCGACCTTGGCACCGGCCTGCTTGTGGCCGCCGCCGGCCTCTACGTGATCTATCTGGCCGGCCTGTCGTGGAAGCTCATTCTGCCGGTGCTCGTCGCCGGGGTGCTCGGTGTCGGTACGATCCTCGCGCTCGAAGACAAGATCTGTCAGCCGGACGTCGAATGGCACGTTCTGCACGACTATCAGAAGCACCGCGTGTGCACGCTGCTGGACCCGACGACGGACCCGCTCGGCAAGGGCTTCCACACGATTCAGTCGGTCATCGCCATCGGCTCGGGCGGCACCATGGGCAAAGGCTGGCTCAAGGGTACGCAGGCCCACCTTGAGTTCATCCCCGAAAAGCACACCGATTTCATCTTCGCCGTGTTCGCGGAAGAGTTCGGGCTGATCGGCGAAGGCGTACTGCTGGTGCTGTATCTGCTGCTGGTGGCGCGCGGGCTGATGATCGCGGCAAGCGGCGCGACCTTGTTCGGCCGGTTGCTTGCCGGGTCCGTCACGATGATTTTCTTCACCTACGCCTTCGTGAACATGGGAATGGTGAGCGGCATTCTGCCAGTGGTGGGCGTGCCGCTGCCGTTCATGAGCTACGGTGGCACCGCGCTGGTGACGCTCGGCCTCGGGGTCGGCATTCTGATGAGTGTCGCGCGCGAGAAGCGGCTCATGCAGAGCTGACGGTGCACTGACATCACAGCGTCGACAAGACGGCAGGGTCATCGCCCTGCCGTTTTTGTTTTTGTACGCGGCTAACGCGCGGGGGGCGGTGCGGGAAGGATGGGCTGCCCGCGCTCCCGGTTCATCGCGTCGAGCTTGCCCTGCGCCGCCACATCGCCCTGTGCGGCAGCCTTCTCGTACCAGAGGCGCGCACGGTCACGATCCGGTGTCACGACACCGTAGCCGCGCTCGTAATAGCTCGCCACGATGTATTGCGACGGCAGATCGCCGCCACGCGCCGCCTTCTCGTACCAGCCGAACGCGGCCTTGTAATCCTTGGGGACGCCGCGCCCGATGAAGTACTCGTTGGCGATGGCGGCCTGCGCCTGAACATGGCCCTGCTTCGCCGCCTTCTCGTACCAGAGATTGGCCTGAGGAATCGACTTGCCGACGACATAGCCGTCGTCGAACATCTTCCCGTACACGTATTGCGCCTGCGTCATACCGGCGGTCGCGGCGCGCTCCAGCCAATGCACCGCGCCGTCCGGATCGGGCGTGCCGCCTTCGCCATTGAGCAGCATCATTGCGTAATCGAACTGCGCCAGACGATTGCCCTGCTCAGCCGCGCGCCGGAATTCTTCGAGCGCCTGCGACTGCTGCCCCGCTTCGTAATCGTGCACGGCCCGGTCGGTCAGTGCTTGCGCCGGCGCCTGTGCGGCAGCCACCGCATAGGGGATCGGCTGGCACGCAACACTCACCAATGTGGCTGCGAAACCGGCAAGCAGCCGGCGCATGGCGTAAGACGGCGACATGACAAACCTCCGGGGGCGGGCTTGCGCCTATTGTGCGCCAAATGAAAAATACGCGCCGTTCTACATCTGACGCCCCCTCCCCAAGACATGAAAGCTCTGGGATGACCATCTGATTGCGAATTCCGAGCGGCTCGCTCGGGGCACCAAAGCCATTGCCGGAGCCGGAGCCGACAACTTGGGCTGTACGGATAGGCGCGAATGCACAGTGATTTGAAGTCATTGCAGGGCATGGCGCGTGTTCGAGGGGGAATTGCCTGTAGATCGCAGGCCCCGGACGACATTCAAATGAAGCATGCATTTATTCAAAGACTCGATCTTCGATTCCTCCCTACCTTGGTGGCATGAGTGGGCAGGTGTGTCGTAGGAGGTAATACCTCAATCCACACGCTTGACGCTGTGCATATATTTGTCGATAGGGTGGGCAAATCATGAACAAGAACCGATTCCGTAAGGTATTCAGCAAGCGTCTTGGCATGCTGGTGGCCGTGGGCGAGGACGCCAAGGGCCAGAGCAAGGGCGATGGGGTCAGCGGCAGTTCATGCGTAGACGCACATGTCGTCTCGAGCATCAAGGGTGTGGTGCTGGCGATTGCTCTGGCGTTCGCAGAGACCACGGCGCTCGCCCAGTCCTTGCCCACGGGCGGTCAATATACGGCAGGCTCGGGCACCATCTCGACCAATGGCAACACCCTGACCGTCGATCAGAACACCCAGCGTGGGGTGATCAACTGGAGCACGTTTAACGTCGGTGCGGGCAATACCGTCCAGTTCAATCAGCCGAACGCGCAGTCCAAGACCCTCAACATCGTCAATGGCGGTGTGCCGTCCAACATTCAGGGCAGTCTGCTGGCTAACGGCCAGATCTTCATCCAGAACTCCAGCGGCATCCTCTTTGGCAAGGGCGCGGTGGTGAACGTCGGTTCGTTGCTGGCGACGACCAAGGCCATTGATCCGAACGCCTTCATGAATGGCGATGTTCTCTCCCTGACTTCGACGGGCCAGAGCGGGTTGGTGCAAAACGACGGCACCATCAATGCTTCGGGCTTTGTGACGCTGGTGGGCGACCAGGTGCGCAACACCGGCTCGATCACGGTGCCGGGCGGCCAGGTGGTGCTCGCCGCGGGCGACAGCGCCACGGTGGCACTCGCCAACGGCCAAGGCCTGAGCCTGACGCTCACGGATGCCACTGCCAATGCGTTGGTGGAAAACAGCGGCCAGATCGTGGCGGACAACGGCTCGGTACTGCTGACCGCTCGCGGCAGCGACACGCTGCTCAAGACCGTGGTCAATATGTCGGGCGTGGTGCAGGCAGGCTCTGGCGCCATCGTCGCCGACGCAGGCAACACGGGCGACGTGATCGTCTCGGGCAAGCTCGACGCGTCGAACATGAGTGCGGGCGGTGTGGGTGGCGACGTTGTGCTTTCGGGCAATCGCATTGGCCTGTGGGACACGGCGCGCATCGATGTGAGCGGTGACGGCGACGCAGGTTATGCCGTCATTGGTGGCGACACGCTGCACAAGGTGCCGGGCACTAAGGCGGCGGCACTGATCGACACCGTGACCTTCGCCGACACGGTGCAGATCGATCGAGGTGCGCAGATCCTGGCCCGCTCGTTGCATGGCGACGGGGGCTTTCTGGAGACGTCGGGCCGTTACCTGAGCATGCAGGGGCAGGTCGATGCGTCGGCGCCGAATGGCAAGAATGGCGCGTGGCTGATCGATCCGACGGACGTGACGATTAGCGATGGCGGCAACGACGGCTACACCGGCGGAGGGTTGAATGGTAGTGGCGCGTTCCAGGGCGAGGGCGAGACGGCGACGGTGAACAACCATTCGATCGAGACCGCGCTCGAAGGTGGCACGGACGTGACGATCACCACGGAAGGCGCGGGCACCGCGGCCTTGGGCAATATCTCCGTGAAAGCGAACATTGTGACGGATAGCGCCCAAGCAGCGAACCTGACGCTTTTCGCAAACAACAACCTGTACATCGGCGACACAGCGGATGTGCGCATTGCGGCAGACGGTGCTGGTGCGCTCAACGTGAACATGGTGGCGGACACCGGCACGGCGTACGTGGGCGGCACCGGTCAAACCGTGACCTTTGACACGCATGGCGATGTCAGTATCACGGGGGGGAGTGCAACGTCGGGGGCGGTAGGGCTGGACCTGGCCGGCAATGTGAACGTGATCTCAGGCAATGTGGCGCTTACAGGAAGGTCTGATAGTAAAAACGCCGTAGAGGCCGTTAAGAATTCATCGTTGAACGTGACCGGCGGTCACCTCAGCATCGACGGGGTGTCTGGGTCAGGAGTCGGCGTCTACCTTACCAGTCTGGCAGTCAGCGGAAACGGCACATCCGAAATTACCGGATCGGGTCTAACGGGGGTTTCGCTATCCAGCCTGAATGTTTCCGAGAGCGGGGCCGCCAATATTTCCGGCCAAACCAGTTCGTCAGGTGGCTATGGAATCAGCGTAACCAATGCGAATGCAGCGGGTCATGGCGAAATTTATCTTAATGGAACGTCGTCTGCGACAACCGGGAGTGGATATGGGGTTTATGCTGCCAACACAAATGCTAATGAATTCTCATCAATTCGCATTGACGGAGCGAGTACGGGGGGTAATAAAGGCGTCGGAGTCTATATAAAAAATGCCACCGTTAGGAATGATGGTTCAACCATTTTTAGTGGAACCAGCTCAGGGACAGGGGATGCGGCTTATGTGTTTGCCACGTTGGTTCTCGATAATGGCAAATTCGATGTCACTGGGATCGCCACCGGTTCAGGCAGGGGTGTCGATACAACGAACATCTACTCATATAGCAACAGTGCCGTCAATATCTCGGGAACTTCGACAGACGGCGATGGAGTCTGGGTCGCGGGTGTGGTGAGCGTACTCGCCAATGGCACGCTCAACATTAGCGGAAACAGCACGAACGGAAACGGCACGGTGGTGGGGGAAGGCAGTGTGGTCACCGTCTCAGCTTGCGGTACGTTGGACATTTCGGGTAACTCGGCAAACGGCCCTGGAACTCAAATCGACGGTGGCCTGAGCGTCAAGGATTTCGGCACCGCCAATATCGCGGGCACCTCGACCGATGGAATTGGTACAGAGATCACAGGCCCTGTGAACATTTCTGGGCTCGGCACGGTCGGCATCAGCGGTAACAGCTCGAACAGCACCGGGGCTCAGATCAACGGCATCGTGAACGTCAAAGATTTCGGCACCGCCAATATCGCGGGTAAATCGACCGACGGAAACGGCACGGTGATTCACGGTTCGGTGAATGTCTCCGGGAACGGCACCATCGACATCAGCGGCAACAGCGCGAACAGCACCGGCACGTTGGTGGATTCGAATGGTTCCGTCAGCACATCCGTCGATGGCTCCACCAACATTACGGGAAACAGCACCGCCGGCACCGGGGTGTTCGTCAACGGGTCGGTCAATGTGTCAGGTAACGGCTCAGGGAACGTCAGCGGAAACTCTACCAGCGGCACGAGTGTGATTCAGGGCAGCAACGGGTCATTCAACGCCAGTGACGACAGCTCGTTAAACATCACTGCGCCAGGCGCGTCGAAAGACGACTTCACCGTGAACAAGTTGGATAACGCGGCGGTAAACATCGATACCAGCATCCACGATAACAACACCACGCCGACCGATCCGACGGACCCGACGGACCCGACGAACAATACGCCGACAAACGGCGATTCGGGCAGCGGGCGCAGCAATGCTGGAGCCATCGTTGGCGGCGTACTCGGTGCGGCCGGTCTTGGCACGCTGATCCTGAACACCCACGGCGTGATGTATCTGGAGCAACCGGTGCAGTTGTCCGTCGATTCGGGCGAGTTGTCGTACTGGAGCCAGGTGTCGCTCGAACATGTGCAAATCGATCTGAATAGTGTGCAGGCGGAAGTCGTGCTTCAGAGCCCGGATGGACCGATCAAACGCCCACTCCAACTCATGGACGGTGGGGACGGCGTGAAACACTACACCTCCGTCGATGAGCAGACCGGCGTCAAGTCGGATCTCACGCTCAATCCGAAGACGAGCGAGTATTTCTACACGGAAACGGGCACAAAGGCAGGGCGGCCGTACAAGGTCTCCGCACACGGCTGGCTCAAGGAGCGCAGCTCGCTCGGGGCACCAAGGCCATTGTCGGAGCCTACGCCCCAAGCGCTCGCCAAATAAGCGCTAACTGAATACCCCACCTCGGCACTCGGCCGCGGTGGGGTATTGCACAACGTGGCAAAACTTACGGCTTGATGTACGCGTAGCCCTTCTGCTGCAAGCGCGTGAGTTCGACCACACCGGAAGGCGTGAAGTCGGCATCGAGCACGAACTGATCCTTCTTCAGATTGCGCTGCTTGAGCGTGATCTCGCACACCTCGAACTTGACGCCGCGCGCGTGCAGCGCCGAAATCAGCGGTCCGACAGTCGCGGCGTCCTTATAACTCTCCATCAGGAAGTCGACCCCTTGCGAATGGGCGACGACCACGATGTCGGTATCCGGCGCGGTGTCGAGCTGGTTGCGGACGTTGCGCAAACCGGCAAGCGCCTGATGCTCGGCGTCGTTGATGTGATACACGACCTTGTCGCGCGCAAACGCGGACGTGGCAGGCAAAGCAAATGCCGTGAGCAGGAATGCGGCCAGCAAGCCGCGCAGTAGCGTCTTCATGTGTGGAGTCCCCTGTTAGTTACGTTGTGCCAGCCGCATCATAGCGCGACAAAGAACAGATCGGATGGAGACAATACGGCATCCAGCGCGACTGCGCGCTACCCGCTTAAACGCGGGTCTCCCTCATACCCGGCGCTTCGAAGAGCGCTTCGTCAGCCGGCGTGTAAGCCGGGGGCGCTTCGTAGGGAGGCAGTAATGCGGCCGGCAGCGCGTTGCGGGACGTGGCATCCGGCGCCGAATACAACGGCGGCGGCCCCCATCTATTGTCGATCGCTGTCATCGCCTCGCGCGATGCCGGGCGAGCGCCGTGCACCGGACGGGGTGACGCCGCGCGGTGGTGGGCCGACTGCCAGCCGGCATAATCCGCATGAAATTCCGCGTGCGGGAGCGACGGCGCGCTCGGCTGAACCCGATCTGCCACGGTTGTGACCATCGGTCGATTGACCACGCGATCAAGCGCGCACAGGTTCCCCTGTGAATCTATGCGCCGCACCGTGAGAAGCTTCACGCCTGCCTGACTGTCTGGGACGATCACGCGGGCAGCCGTGCTGGCGAACACCGAAATTCTTGGCATAACCTTTCCTGAAATAAAAAAACCCGCCAGATTCGAGATCTGACGGGTTTTGACTTTCGGTCATGTCGTCACCGGCGACCATCGCCTTCACCGGTGAAGCTATCGAATTTGTCGTACCGTAGGCGCCATCCCAGTCAATTCAGATGGCATCGACGCAAATCGCGCCGTTGCCGGGCGGTAATGTCGCAGCGAATTATGCGATGGCTCGGTCGATGACCTGGGTGCTGGCTTACGCCGTGACTTCCGACCAGCAATTCGGCGTCTCGTACAGACGCAAACGCACCAGGCGCAGGTCGTGGCCGTAGTGCGTATCGAAGACGCTGCTCAATTTGTCGAAGGCAGCGGCCGCCAGATTCTCCACGGTCGGCACGCGATCGAAGACGACCGTCTTGTGATCGGGCATCGTCTCGAGGAAATTGCGCACGGCGGTGTCGCCCTCATAGACGAGGAACGCGTGATCCCACACCGACACGAGGTGTTCGTTGGCCAGCGCCTTCACATCGGCGAAGT
This sequence comes from Pandoraea sp., assembly GCA_031291335.1. Lineage (GTDB taxonomy): Bacteria > Pseudomonadota > Gammaproteobacteria > Burkholderiales > Burkholderiaceae > Pandoraea. Next base: position 36,178 of record JARLJF010000081.1, read on the forward strand.
CCATCACCATGCCGTTGTCGGACGCGCCGCTCTCGCGGCTGACTTCGCCCGCCAGCGTGATTTCGAGCACATAGCGATGCCCGTGCAGGTTGCGGCACTGGCTTCGGTGATCGGGAATGCGGTGGCCCGCATCGAATTCGAGTTTCCGGGTAATCGTAATCACGGCAACGGCTCAGGGAATATTCAGGTATTTGTGCGTCTGCATCGACAGCGACCAGCGCGGATGCGATTTGCAATAGTCGATCGCCAGCTTCGTATTGGTGTCGCGCAACGGGCCATCCATCGGCTGGAGATAGAAGTGCTGGAAGTCGAGCGCTTCGTAATCGGCCAGACGCTGACGATCCTGCGGCACCACGACCTTCAGCTCATCGCCGCGCGTGACGATCATGTCCGCATCGGCCTTCGGGCTCACGCACACCCAGTCGATCCCCTCGGGGATGGCCTGCGTGCCGTTGGTTTCCACCGCGATGCGAAAGCCCTCGGCGTGCAGCGCGTCGATGAGCGGCGCATCGAGCTGGAGCAACGGCTCGCCACCGGTGCACACGACGAACCGATGCGCGCGGTCGCCTTCCGGCCACAGCGCCACGATCTGCGCGACGAGATCGGCCGGCGTGCGGTACTTGCCGCCGTTCTCGCCGTCGGTGCCGACAAAGTCCGTATCGCAGAACTGGCAGACGGCGTCAGCACGGTCCTCTTCGCGACCGGTCCACAGGTTGCACCCTGCAAACCGGCAGAACACCGCCGGGCGACCGGCGTTCGCGCCCTCGCCCTGCAAGGTGTAGAAGATTTCCTTTACTGCGTACGTCATGATTCTCTCGATAGTCGAAGGGATCAGGCCGCGCCGCGATCCTGATCGTTACTGCGCGCGCGCCACTGTTCGTAGCCACGCTGGCGCAACTGGCACGCCGGACATTCACCGCAACCGTAGCCCCACGGGTGCAGCACGCTGCGCTCGCCCAGATAGCACGTATGCGTGTCTTCACGTACGGTCTCGACGAGCACGTCGCCACCCAGATCCTGCGCCATCTGCCATGTGTCGGCCTTGTCGATCCACATGAGCGGCGTCTCGACGATAAAGCGCTGGTCCATGCCCAGATTGAGCGCGACTTGCAGCGCCTTCATGGTGTCGTCGCGGCAGTCGGGGTAGCCCGAAAAATCGGTTTCACACATTCCGCCGACCAGCACACGCAGACCGCGCCGATAGGCAATGGTCGCACCAATCGTCAGGAACAGCAGATTCCGGCCCGGCACGAAGGTATTCGGCAGGTTGTTCGCCGCCATCGCAATCGTCGTCTCACGCGTGAGCGACGTCTCGCTGATCTGACCCAGGATCGACAAATCGATCATGTGATCTTCGCCCATGCGCGGCACCCACTGCGGGAAGCGCTCACGCAGCTTGGCCAGCACGTCGGTGCGGCACTCCAGCTCCACACTGTGACGCTGGCCGTAATCGAAGCCCAGCGTCTCGACGCGCGCATAGCGCGACAGTGCCCACGCGAGGCAGGTGGTCGAATCCTGTCCACCGGAGAACAGAACCAGAGCGGAATCGGTGCTTGTCGTCATGATCATGCGCTAGCAGTATCGCCCTCGCCGTCAGGACGACGGGGGCCGGGGCACGCGCTTGCGGCCACCTCTCGGGCAGCCCGCGTGCGGGATATGTCACGCGATTTTGAACCGCGATGCCCCGCGTCGCTATCGCCGGGACGTTATACCCATCATCGGGCAGCGTTTTCGTTCAAACGCAAAAAGGGCTTGCGATGTGCGCAAGCCCTTCGAATTTGGTGGCCTGGGTCGGAATCGAACCAACGACACGCGGATTTTCAATCCGCTGCTCTACCAACTGAGCTACCGGGCCAAGAGAAAAGCGATTATAGAGACTGCAGACGCTTTACGCAAGCCCTATATCGAAAAAATCTGCAGGAAAGCGGCATTGCGACGCGCCGGAGCGCGCCACGCCGCCATACGTCATTACGTCTTCACGTCTTCACGTCTTGCTCTTCGAGAGCTCCACGCCCAGTTGCTTGAGCTTGCGATACAAGTGCGTGCGCTCCAGCCCGGTTTTCTCGGCCACCCGCGTCATGCTGCCGTGCTCCTTGGCCAGATGGTAGGCGAAGTAAGCTCGCTCGAACGCGTCACGCGCTTCGCGCAGCGGTACGTCGAACGAGATGTCTGCCGACATGCCCACGCCGGCCGCCCCCGCGACGCCCTCGGCCTCGTGAGCGCCGAGCGGCGCATGATGCGTGGCCACGCCGTTCAGGCCCGTGCCCGCATGGCGTGCCTCGCTCTCGCCAAAGACGCCGGTATCCAGCGCGTCGTCGTCAGCATCGAACGCGCTTGCGGCGCCGCCCGACGGATCGCGCTTGCCGCGTGCGAGTCCCTGTTCCACCGCCTGCAACAGCTTCTGCAGGGCGATGGGCTTTTCGAGGAAATTGAGCGCACCGATCTTGGTCGCCTCGACGGCGGTGTCGATCGTCGCGTGGCCCGACATCATGATTACGGGCATGGTCAGCAACTGCTGTGCTGCCCACTCCTTGAGCAAGGTCACGCCGTCGGTATCGGGCATCCAGATATCGAGCAGCACGAGGTCGGGCGTGTGCGTGGCGCGGAACGCACGCGCTTCCTGCGCGTTCTCCGCCACCTCCACGACGTGTCCTTCGTCGCTCAGAATCTCCGAGAGCAGCTCCCGGATCCCCATTTCGTCATCCACCACCAAAATGGTTGCCATTTACGCTACCTTCGTGTGTTCTGCCGGCTTGTTGCGCGGCAGATCCTGGTCGTCAGCCAATTGAGTAAACAAGATCGAAATCTGTGCACCTGCACTACCTTCGCCCTCGGGTAATGACCGGTTACGGATGTCGATGCGCGCCTGATGCTCATCGATGATCTTCTTGACCATCGCCAATCCGAGCCCGGTGCCCTTCGACTTGGTCGTCACATAGGGCTCGAATGCGCGGGTCAGAATGCGAGCCGGAAAACCCGGCCCGTTGTCCGTGATCGTCAGACGCACAGCCGTGCGCTTCGGTTCACCGGGATGCACATCCGATCCTGCGTATTCTACTGTCTTCGTTTCCACCGTGATAAGAGGGTTTTCGGTTCCCCCGACGGCATCTTGAGCATTCTGCAGCAGATTATGAATAACCTGACGCAGTTGCGTCGAGTCGCCGCGAATCTCCGGCAGCTCAGCGTCAAGATACGGACGGATCGCACCGCGCCCTTCGTCAACACCGTATAACGTCAACACCTCGCCGATCAACTCATTGAGTTGCAACGGATGCATGATCGCCGGCGGCAGACGCGCGTAATCGCGAAAATCGTCGACCATACGCTTCATCGCCGCCACCTGATTGACGATGGTCGTCGCCCCGCGACGCAGAAACTCGGCGTCGACCGGCGGCAGCTTGTCGGACAATTTCATCTGCAAACGCTCGGCAGACAACTGAATCGGCGTGAGCGGATTCTTTATCTCGTGCGCGAGACGTCGCGCCACTTCAGCCCATGCAACCGAACGCTGTGCCGAGATCACGTCGCTAATGTCGTCGAACACCACGACATAACCGCCGCCCGCTCTCGTCGGCACGCCCGCCACGGCGAGCATCGGCTCCGGCAAATGCGAGCCGCGCACGAGAAGCGTCACGCTATCGGTTTCGCCTGGCAATGTCAGACCAATTTGCTGCTGCCAGTGTCCGCCCGGCCCGAGGTCGGCATTCGCGTCGCGATCGGCGAATGCGCGGCGCAACGTCTCGCCGAACTCCACCAGCGCCGGAATATGCGCCGGCGAACGGTTCAACTCGCCCTGAAAGCTCTGCTTGAAGATGCGTTCGGCGCCCGCGTTGGCCGTCGTCAGTCGAAACTCCCGGTCGAAGACGAACACGCCGGCCGTCAGACTCGACAGAATACTCTCCAGGTGAGCCTTGGAGCTTTCCAGCGCCAGACGATTGCGCTCAACAGTCGCGCGAGCGTCCGATAACTGACGCGTCATCGCATTGAACGCCTGCGTGAGGAAGCCCAGTTCGTCATTCGTGCGCACCTCTCCCTTCGGCGACAAATCGCCTGCCGCCACTTCCTGCGTGCCGCGAGCCAGCAGAAAGAGCGGGCGGGCAAGCTGATTCCCGAGCACCAGCGCGAGCATCATTGCGACAAACGTGGCGAGGAACAGCGACAGCGTCAGCGTACCGATATACATCTTGCGCAGGCCCGTACGGCCGAGCGCCTTTTCCTGATATTCGCGATAGGCGTTCTGCACCGCCTCGGCGTTCTGCGCCAGATTGGCCGGCACCAGTTGCGTGACCTGCAGGAAACGCTCCTCGTCCTGCAACGACGACGAGTAGCTGGATGGGATACGGATCACCACACGCCACCGCAGTTGATCGTGCCCCTCACGCTTGTCGTAGCCCTCGCTGCCGCCCTCGATGGCCGTGTAGCCGCGCGACTGCGTGCGCGCCTGGCGCAGCATGAGCGCCGTGGGCAGGTCGGGCACGAGCGCGTTGAAGTTGCCCGACGCCGACGCGAGCACGCGCCCGTTGCTATCGACGATCGTCGCGTCCTGCAATCCGAACTGGTCCCGCATGCGCAGCAGGGTGAGCGTGCCGCCCTTGTCGCCGCTCGACGCCAGACCGTCCGCAACGAGCTGCGCCTTCGCGCTCAGATCCGAGAGACCGTTGTTCAGAATCGCGCGTCCGAGTTCCAGCCCGGAATCGAGCGCCGTCTCCACGCGTACGTCGAACCACGATTCGATGCTGCGCGAGACGAACTGCAACGACACCAGATAGATGATGCCGCCCGGCAGCACGCCGACCAGTGCGAAGAAGATCGCGAGCTTGGCCAGCAGGCGCGTGCCGAAGCGTCGCTGACGCAGCCGCACGAGAATGATCCAGATCAGCGCCCCGACGATGAAGACGAAGATGATCGCCACCGCGATGTTCGCGGTGTAGAGCAGCGAATAGTAGCGATCAAAAAATTCGGTATTGGCCGACGCGAGCGCGAGCAGGCCGAACAGTCCGATGGCGACCAGCGCCATCGTGACGATCAGCGTGCGAATGACGATGTGCTTGAGCAGGCCGCTACCGTTATTTGACACGGGTAGCTCCGGGCGGCAATGCCGCGCTGAAGGCGAGCGGCAAATTGCCTGTCAGACGGGGCGAGGTGCTCGCAGTGCCAAGCGTTGCCGTTGCGGCGACCGCCAGCCCCGTCATACCGATGCTCGCAGACGCGCCGGATGGTGCAACAGCGGGAGCCACAGTCGGTACGTTCATCTGGACGGCTACGCCTGACGACGTATTCGGCGCGACGGTCGATGCGACAACCGGTGACGCGGACAGACTTGCCGCCGCCGGAGGCGAGGCGGGCGAGAACATGAAGCGCGCCCAGTCCGAACTGAGATTCCAGTCACGATTGTTCACGGCATCGATCTGGAACGGCTTGGGCATGAGCGCGTTGTCGAGCCGCATGCGGACCGACGCCTGATACTGCGTGCCCGGCCGGGCCACACCCTTTTCAATGACGCGCCACCCGCTCACGTTGCGCACCAGCGCCAGCGCATCGCGCAGCGAATTGAAGCCGAGTTGCAGTCCACTGTTGCCACTGTTGCCGTTGTTGCTCGAGACACGGTACTGACGCGTGAGTGGCTGGAACCAAAGGCGTACGCTCTGCGAAGTGACCACCACTTTCTCGTCAAACCAATACCAGCGCGAGCGTGTGAGTTCGAAGTCGGTCGTGAAGTAAAGAGAGATGCCGCGATTGACAGCGTCTTCAAGGCTGGGATTGAGGTCGAAGGCAAAGCGCGCGTCGAGCGACCAGCCGCCCTCGGACGGCTCGAGTCGCGCTTCGCGCACCTGAATTTCGTTGTCGGCGCGCGCGGGCGCTGCGAAGCCGAGCGCAAAAACGCACAGCAGCAGCGGCAGCAAACTGGCCAGGAGCCGTTGGGAGAAAGTCACCGTTTCTGGAAGCGAGCGTAGTAGAAGCCGTCGTGGGCGCCGCCAGGGGTCATCAGCAATTGCCCGGGAGCGTCCAATCGTACCGCATCTGTGCGAACACGTTCAAACCATTGCGCTTGCGATTCATTTTCCGCGGGGAAGATGGAACAGGTCGCATAGATCAGTTCGCCGCCCACGGCCAGGGTGTCCCAGAGCGCGAGCAGAATGCGCTGCTGCTCTTCCACCAGGGCCGCGATATCAGCCTTGCGGCGCAACCAGCGAATGTCCGGATGCCGGCGCACGATGCCGGCGGCCGAACACGGCACGTCGGCCAGAATGCGATCGAACGGCACGCCGTCCCAGCCACCGCCCGACCACTTCGATGGGGCACCGGCGTCGCCGATGCGCACGTCCGCACTCAACCCCAGACGCTCGAGATTCTCGTAGATGCGCGGCACGCGCGTGCGATCCGATTCGAGGGCCGTGACCTGCACATCCGCCATTTCCAGCAGATGGCCGGTCTTACCGCCGGGGGCCGCGCAGGCGTCCAACACCCGCATGCCCGCGCGCGGACGCTCGCCAAGCACGAGCGGCGCGGCCAGTTGGGCACCGGCGTCCTGCACCGACACCCATCCCTCGGCGAACCCCGGCAGACGATCCACCGGCACCGCCTGCGCGAGACGCAACGCCACCGGGCCAATGACTTCCGCTTCCATGCCCGCCTCGGTGAGGCACGCCTGCATGGCGGCCATGCTGCTACGACGCGTGTTGACGCGCAGCGTCATCGGGCCACGGCTGTCGCCTGCGGCAAGCAACGTCTCCCACTGATCCGGATAGGCATTGCGCACGGTGTCGATCCACCACGCGGGGTAGTTCCAGCGCGCTTCGGGCTGCTTGGCGATCTGGCTCAGCAGGGCGTCACGCTCGCGCAGATAGCGGCGCAGCACGGCGTTGGCCAGCCCCTTCGCGGCGACGGTGCGGCGCTGCGCGGCAATCGCCTCCACGGCTTGATCGACAACGGTAAATTCGGTGTACGCAGCATTCGCGGGGTCGTCCTGCAGCAACGCGAGGGCGCACAGCAGGATGTCACGCACACGCGCTTGCAGCGCGGGCTTGACCAGCAAGGCGAGCAGCGCTTGGCTGCTACCTAGCCGACGCACGGCGCGGTGGGCCAGATCCTGTGCAGCGGCGCGCGCGGTCGACGGACACTGCGCGGTGGCTTGTGCCAGCGCTTGCGGCAAAGCGGTGCCCTTCTGAACGGATTCGAGGGCCTGTGCAGCGCGCTGCAGCGCATAGGCCAGGGATTCGGTGGGCAGGCTCGGTTGCGGCATGGGCTTTCTACAAACAAACATGCCCGCGCGACGGCGGGCATGTGGGGTCTATCGGACGGCTGTCGGGCGACAGGATAGCAGACTGACGAGCCGCGCCCGAAGGCGACGCCCCCGCCAGCCGGTAGCCCCATGACCAGCGAGGTCAGTCCTCACTTTCAGCACATCGCTCGCCAGGTCAGGCCGGATACTGCCCTGTGCGGGCCATCTCCATGAGACGGGCGATACGCTCTTCGGTCGCCGGGTGCGTCGAGAACAGGTTGGCGATCGTGCCGCCGGACAGCGGGTTCATGATCATCATTTGCGCCGTGGCGGGGTGCTGCTCGGCCGCCTCGAACGGAATACCCTGCGCGTAGCGGTGGATCTTGTCGAGCGCCGCAGCAAGCGCCTGCGGATCACCGGAGATTTCCGCACCGCCCCGGTCCGCTTCGAATTCACGGGCACGCGAAATCGCCATCTGAATCAGCGATGCGGCCAACGGCGCGAGAATCGCCACGGCGATGCTGGCGATCGGATTGGACGGGCGCCCGTTCTGGTCGCGTCCGCCGAAGAACATGGCGAAGTTGGCAAGCGCCGAAATGGCACCGGCCATCGTCGCGGAGATCGTCGAGATGAGAATGTCGCGATGCTTCACGTGCGCCAGCTCGTGCGCCATCACGCCGCGCAGTTCGCGATCGGAGAGCACGCGCAGAATGCCGGTCGTGGCAGCCACGGCGGCGTTCTCCGGGTTGCGGCCGGTTGCGAACGCATTGGGAGCGTCTTCGTTGATCAGGTAGACCTTCGGCATCGGCAGGCCAGCACGCTGCGACAGTTCACGCACCATGTTGTAGAACTGCGGTGCGCTCGTCTCGTCGACTTGCTGCGCGCTGTACATGCGCAGCACCATCTTGTCCGAGAACCAGTACGAAAAGAAATTCATCGCGAGCGCGAACGCCAGCGCGAGCATCATGCCCTGCTTGCCGCCGATCATGCCGCCCACCACCATGAACAACGCGGTGATGGCCGCCATCAGCAGGGTGGTCTTCATCCAATTGAACATGGTTGTTCTCCTCTGCAAATCTTGATGACCCAAGGAAGCCACGCGCTTTGCGTGTCCTCGGGCGTTAGATGGAGCCGCACGTCGAAAATTCAACGTCTGCGGCTCCAGCTTAGATACTTTTCAGACGTTTGCCCCGAATTCCTGCCAATTCACCGACGTTTTGCGATTTTTTCCCGCTGTTTTGGTGGCAGGAACGTGTGAATCGGCATCTATCAAGATGCCTGCGGGTTGGCCGTCACGAAGACGTCACCCGATGCCAGTGTGAAGCCTGCGAGAAATTCGCGGACCGGCAGGCGTTTGCCACCGGGCTTCTGGCATTCAGTTACGCGCAGCGCCCCTTCCCCGCACGCGATGACGATGGCGTCAGCACTCACTTCGAGAACGGTACCGGGCGCAGCCCCCGGCTTGCCTGCCACAGCACTCGCGCGCCACAGCTTGACCGGGGTGTCGTGCACCGTGCCCAAGGCGCCCGGAAACGGATCGAACGCCCGCACCTGACGCGCCAGCACCTCGGCAGACTTGTGCCAGTCGAGCACGGCTTCCTGCTTCGCGATCTTCTCCGCGTAGGTCACGCCAGCTTCGGGCTGCGCGACAGACGGCAGATGCCCGTCGCGCGCAAGCTGACGCAATGCATCGACGATCAGCTTGCCGCCCAGCGCCGCCATGCGGTCGTGCAGCACCGCGGTGGTGTCTTCCGGGCCGATGGGCTCGGCCTCGCGCAGAATCATGGCGCCCGTATCGAGGCCCGCATCCATCTGCATGATGGTGATGCCGGTCTCGGCGTCACCCGACTCGATGGCGCGGTGAATCGGCGCAGCGCCACGCCAGCGCGGCAGCAGCGAACCGTGAATGTTCAGGCAACCGTAGCGCGGCAGATCGAGCACTTCCTGCGGCAGGATGAGACCGTAGGCCGCCACGACCATGACGTCCGGCGCCAGCGCGCGCAGTTGCTCGATGGCGGTGGTCGCTTCCTCGGGGTACTTGCCGTTTCGACGCAGCGACGGCGGCTGCAATACCGGCATGCCGTGTTCCAGCGCGTAACGTTTGACCGGGCTGGCTTGCAGCTTCATCCCCCGTCCGGCAGGACGGTCCGGTTGAGTGAGCACCAACTCGACGGGAAAACCGGCGGCATCGATAGCAGCAAGCGCGGTTTGTGCGAATTCCGGCGTACCGGCGAAAACGATGCGAAGCGTCATGACGAACTTCCTCCTGCTGAACGCTGTAACTTACTTGACGGTGCCAGTGCCGGCTGCGGCGCCCGGAGCGCCAGGCGCGAGGAACGCGCGGAAACGCTCATTGGTGTCGCCTGCCCGACCGCCCTGCCAGATCTCGCGCCAGCCGTCCGGCGCGGGAATGCGCGCGTTGGCCTTGTCGAGCAACAGCAGCACGCCACAACGCGACGCCTGCGCCAGATCCGGAAGCTGCACCGGACGCACATCGATGAAATAGTCGAGCATCGCGCGCTCCGACTCACCGACGTTGAACGACCCGATGCATGTGCTCGCGACCGACGAGCCCGCCGGTGCCACCTGCGCGAGCGATTCGCGCAGGTCGGCGAACGGCGTGCGGTAGCTGCGCGCCTCGTTGACCCACGGCAGCAGCAGCGTCGAGAGCGTTCCCCAGACGAACATCAACCCGGCGAAACCGAAGACGAGCGCCCCCAGTTGACGGCGATGCACGATGGCCGTCACCCACAGCACGGCAATGACGAGTGCCGAGAGCACAAGCGCCGGCGAAAACGGCAGCACGTAATCGAGCGGCAACCACTTGCCGATCGGCCCGGCCGCGACGTGTCCGTTGCCCGTCAGTTGCAGGCCCCACCGCACCCACAGGAACACGCCCAGCACGCTCATGAGTACGAGCGCCACGCCTGACCATGTCCTCTCGAGCCATGCCGGCAGACGCACGCCGGCACCGAGCACGGCGATGGCCGGGAAGAGCGACAACATATAGATATCGCGAATGGCCGACGAGACGACGAGCGTCAGCACGAACAGTCCCGAATACAGCCAGAGCATGGCCTGTTCCGGACGCTCGTTCAGCAAGCCGCGTACCCCGCCACCCTGCCGCCATTGCGAGATCAATGCGCCGAGGGCGAGCCAGCCCGCCGGGAACGTCAGCCCGATGAGGCTCGTGAGATCGTTCCAGTACGATTTGCGCTCGCCGCCGAGATGAACGAAGCCGAAGAACCGGCCGAAGTTGTTGTCCCAGAACCATTCGATGAAGAGCGGCTCGGAGGCGTGCCAGAACAATACGGGCCAGATGATGACCCAGGGCAGCGCCGCCAGCACCGCCCACGCGAGCGCGGCGGCATAGCGGCGGGTGCGATAGGCCGGCACCACGAGTACTGCGAGCGCGGTCAGCCCCAACACGCCGGGTACGAGCAGGCCCTTGCTCAGGAAGGCGATGCCGGCCCCCGTCCCGAACAGCAATCCCCACAAGCGATTCGAATTCTCGGCTCTGGCCAAACGTGCCAACGCGGCGAGGGCAAGCGCCGCGCCTGCCAGTTGCGGCACATCCGCCGTGAGCTTGTGAATATTCTCGATGGCCCCGAAGCTGCCGACCATCAACATGGGCGCGAGCCAATTGAAGGTGTCGGTATTGCGGGTGTCGCCCTCGTTGTGCGTGTTGGCCGGCCCGCATGCGTAAAGGCGCTGCGCCAGACGGCCGACACAGAGTACGGCCATCACGAGCCACGCGAGTACCGCAAGCTGTGCACCATCGAAGACCGGCAGCACGCCGGATGCGAGGCGCGCGAAGAATGCCCCCGTCCAATACATGACAGGCGGCTTCTCCACGAAAGGATCGGCGGCCACGTGCGGCACGATCAGATCGTGACCCCGGAAGAAATTCAGGACCATGCCGACGGAATACGGCTCGTCGGCTTTCCAGGGGTCGCGGTCGAAAAGGCCGGCCAGCAGGAAGGCAAACAGGAGCGTGGCGCTCAGCCAGTAGATCGTGCGAGTGCGGGAGGACGACGAGGTGATGGCGATGGACATCTCGGCAAACAGTCGGGAGTTGGCCCGACGGCAGACGTTCGAGACGCCCCGTCGCAGCGGCGGAAGGCGGGCTCAGGGCCCGCGAGCGCTGCAAGTATAGAGGACTTTACCGGACGCGCCCACGCTGGGCGTCGCCGGATGGGGTCAGGCGCGCTCGACCTGCTTCTTCATCTTTTGCTTGATGCGGTTGCGCTTGAGCGGCGAGAGGTACTCGACGAACACGCGACCCTTGAGGTGATCCATCTCGTGCTGGATGCACACGGCGAGCAGGCCGTCGGCGTCCAGTTCGAACTTCTCGCCCTTCTCGTTCAGGGCGCGCACGCGCACGCGGTCCGCACGCTCGACTTCGTCATAGATGCCGGGCACCGAGAGGCAGCCCTCCTCGTAGACCTTTTGTTCGTCGCTGCGCCAGACGATCTCGGGATTGATGAACACGCGCAGTTCGTCGCGCGTTTCCGAGAGATCCATCACGATGACCTGCTCGTGTACGTCGATCTGCGTGGCCGCGAGGCCAATGCCGGGGGCGTCGTACATGGTCTCGGCCATGTCGTTGACGAGTTGGCGGATCCGGTCGTCGACCTGGGCGACCGGCTTGGCCACTTTGTGCAGACGAGGATCGGGGTATTGAAGAATTGTCAGTAATGCCATGATGAAAACGGGAATTCGCCGCATTGCCTTGGGGGTGGCCGCGAACGCACAATCTAGCGATGGTGACTGCGTCGCGAGGCTCTTTCGAGGCTCGTCATGCAGGCAATTTCAGCCCTGGCCCCCCGGTCAATGCTTACCGGATAATGAAAAATTTTAGCATAGCGCCCCTCTCGGCGCTGGCGGCCGGCGATACCCTGCCCGCCCGAGACACCCGATCCGACGCGGCTTCTGGCGTCACTGGCCCGCTTTCTGACGATGGCAACACCCGCGCGCCCGACAGCCATCAGATCGGTGCCGACCACGCAGAAATCAAGGACTGGCTTCGGCTGTGTCACGCCCCCGGCGTGCCACCCGCTGCGGTACGGCGTCTGCTGGCGGCGTTCGGCCCGCCCGGCGCCATCTTCCGCGCGTCGCGCGCCGATCTCACCCGAGTCCTGTCCAACGATCTTGTTGCCCGGCTGCTGGCGCCGGTCGGCGCCGATCTGTCCGAGCACATCGCCCGCACCCTCGACTGGGCCAGCCGCCCCGGATGCGCCGTCGTGACATTGTCCGAACCCGCCTATCCGCGCGCGTTGCTCTCGCTCGGCGACCCACCGTCCATCCTTTATTGCCGCGGCGACATCGGACTGCCGAACCGGGCAGGCGACATGGCGGCAGCCCTCGTCGGCAGTCGTCGCGCCACGCCGCAGGGACGCGACAACGCGCGGCAGTTCGCCCGAGCGCTCGGCGACGCGGGCGTCACCGTCGTGTCGGGACTGGCGGCCGGCATCGACGCCGCCGCGCACGAGGGTGCCCTGGAGACGGCCGGGCGCACCTGTGCGGTCGTGGGGACAGGGGCCGACGTCGTTTATCCGGCACGCCATCACGCGCTGGCCGAGCGCATCGCCGAACGCGGTCTGCTGCTGTCTGCGTTTCCCATCGGCACCCCGCCCCGGCCGGATCATTTCCCACGCCGCAACCGGTTGATCGCGGCGCTCGCACGATGCACGGTGGTCGTTGAAGCCACGACGCAATCGGGTTCGCTCATCACCGCGCGTCTGGCAGGCGAACTGGGCCGGGACGTGCTGGCCATTCCCGGCTCGATCCATGCGCCGCAAAGTCGGGGCTGTCACACCTTGATCCGGGATGGCGCCACGCTCGCGACGTCGCCCGAAGACGTCTTCGAGGCGCTGGGCATCGCGCGCGCCACCACCAAGCGTGACGCGAAGCCGTCCGAGGAGAAACGAGCCCGGCGCGCCGACACACAACGACATTCATCGCGAGGCCCGCAACCCACCGGCCCCGCCACCGACCGGCTCGACGTTGACGACGACGGGAACGCTCACGGCACGTCGGCTGTCCATGCCAGCATGACAACGTCGGCCAGCGAGCCACCGGGCATGGCAGCGGTCGTGGAAGCGCTGGGTTATGATCCCGTCAGCGCCGACACCCTCTGCGAACGCACCGGTCAGGGGATCACCGCAGTCCTCGCGCACCTGAGTGTGCTCGAACTCGATGGCCGGCTCGCGCGTCTGCCCGGCGGCCGGTTTGTGCGGCTGACATCGTCAGGCGTACGCTAGCGAATACCCGGCTGACCGAGGGCAGGATGTCACGTGCTCAAGGCCTGCGCCTGAAAGGCGCTGGCACGCTGGCAATGGCTGCACTCCCCCAATACCCAGATACCGATACCCACCGACACCATGCCCGTTTTCGATCCCGTCGCCGACCGTTCCGCGCTAGCCGCCGCGCTGGCCGATGGCAACACGCGTCTCGTGGCTTGCTTGTGCGCGGCGTGGTGCGGCACCTGCCGTGAGTACGCGCAGACGTTCGAACAGTTGGCGGCCAGCCATCCGGAGTTGTGTTTCGTCTGGGTGGACATCGAGACGCACGCCGACTGGCTGGACGATCACGACATCGAGAACTTCCCGACCTTGCTGGTTCAGGACGCCCGCCAGCCGGCCGAGCAGGCCCGTTTCTTTGGTCCGGTGCTGCCCGCCATCGGCATTCTCGAACGAATGCTGGATGCCCGTGTGCTGGGCGACGCGACCGTTGTGGCCCCCGCGCTGCGCGAGCATCTCCTTGCCGGATAACGCCTGCCGGAACCGGACGACGGCAACGCCTGGCGCGGCGTGGCGCCGTGCCACAGTCCCGACACCGCCTCGCCGGCCCACGCTTGCCGCCGGCCTGCGACGCGCTTATGATGTGCCGCTCTCTGGCACGCCTTGTGCCCGATTCGACGGCAACGCCGGATTGGCTATATGTTATAAAGCCAACGAATGTCGCTTGGCGACACCCCCTCAACATTACCTAACGTCATGTCAAAAGCTCTGATCATTGCCGAGAAACCGTCTGTCGCGAATGACATCGCGCGGGCGTTGGGCGGCTTTACCAAGCATGACGAGTACTTCGAGAACGACGAATACGTCGTCTCGTCGGCGGTTGGCCACCTCGTCGAAATCGGCGCGCCGGAAGACTATGAAGTCAAACGCGGCAAGTGGAGCTTCGCCAACCTTCCCGTGATTCCCCCGCATTTCGACCTCAAGCCGATCGCCAAGAGCGAGTCGCGCCTGAAGGTGCTCACCCGTCTCATCAAGCGTAAGGACGTGGACGTCCTGATCAACGCCTGTGACGCGGGGCGCGAAGGGGAACTGATTTTCCGTCTGATTGCACAACACGCGAAGGCGAAGCAGCCTGTCCAGCGTCTGTGGCTGCAATCGATGACGCCGCAGTCGATTCGCGACGGCTTCAAGCGCCTGCGCACCGACGACGACATGCTGCCGCTGGCCGATGCCGCGCGCAGTCGTGCCGAAGCCGACTGGCTGGTGGGCATCAACGGCACGCGTGCCATGACCGCCTTCAACAGCAAGGGTGGCGGCTTCTTCCTGACGACGGTCGGTCGCGTACAAACGCCGACGCTGTCGATCGTGGTGGAACGCGAAGAGAAGATTCGCAAGTTCGTCTCGCGCGACTACTGGGAAGTGAAGGCGGAGTTCGTCGCGGCCGCCGGCTTCTACGAAGGCCGCTGGTTCGACCCGAGCTTCAAGCGCAACGAATTCGACCCGGAGCAGCGAGACTCGCGCCTCTGGAGCGTGGCAGCCGCCGAATCGGTCGTGGCCGCCGTGCGCGGCAAGCACGGCACGGTCACGGAAGAGTCGAAGCCGACGTCGCAACTCTCGCCGCTGCTGTTCGACCTGACGAGCCTGCAGCGCGAAGCCAACAGCCGCTTCGGCTTCTCCGCGAAGAACACGCTAGGTCTGGCGCAGGCGCTGTACGAAAAGCACAAGGTGCTGACGTACCCGCGTACTGACGCACGCGCACTGCCGGAAGACTATCTGGACACCGTCAAAGAGACGATGACAGTGCTCAAGGAGAGCAACAACTATCACCAGTTCGCCAACCAGGTCCTGAACAAGGGCTGGGTCAAGCCGAACAAGCGGATCTTCGATAACAGCAAGATCAGCGATCACTTTGCCATCATCCCGACGCTGCAGGCGCCGAAGAACCTCTCCGAGCCGGAACAAAAACTGTACGACCTGGTGGTCAAGCGCTTCCTGGCGGTGTTCTTCCCGGCGGCCGAATCGCTGGTGACGACCCGCATCACGGAAGTGGTCGGTCACCACTTCAAGACCGAAGGCAAAGTGCTGGTCAACGCCGGCTGGCTTGCCATCTACGGCAAGGAAGGCGCGGGCGACGGGAAAGACAGCAAGGACGTCAAGGAAGAGCAGCCGAACCTCGTGCCGGTCGCAAAGGACGAGAAGGTCGGCGTGGACAAGGTCGAAGCCGTCGGTCTGCAGACCAAGCCGCCGGCGCGCTACAGCGAAGCGACGCTGCTCTCCGCGATGGAAGGCGCGGGCAAGCTCGTGGAAGACGGCGAATTGCGCGAGGCGATGGCGGGCAAGGGGCTGGGCACACCGGCGACGCGCGCGGCCATCATCGAAGGCTTGCTGACGGAAAAGTACCTCGTGCGCGAGGGCCGCGAGTTGCATCCGACGGCCAAAGCGTTCCAGTTGATGACGCTCCTGCGCGGCCTCGGCGTGGACGAACTCACGTTGCCCGAACTCACGGGCGAGTGGGAAGCCAAGCTCTCGCAGATCGAACGCGGCGGCCTCAAGCGTGACGAGTTCATGCAAGAAATCGCGCAAATGACGCAAACCATCGTCAAGCGCGCGAAGGAATACGACTCGGACACGATCCCCGGCGACTACGCCACGCTCACGACACCCTGCCCGCATTGTGGCGGCGTGGTCAAAGAGAACTACCGCCGTTTCGCGTGCACGAACTGCAACTTCTCGATCTCGAAAATTCCGGGCGGACGTCAGTTCGAAATCCCGGAGGTCGAAGAACTGCTCAAGAACAAGACGATCGGACCGCTCTCGGGTTTCCGCAGCAAGATGGGCCGTCCGTTCTCGGCCATTATCAAGCTCTCGCCCGATGACGAAATGGGCTACAAGCTCGAGTTCGACTTCGGCCAGGACAACGGCGACGAAGACGGCGAAGCCCCGGACTTCACCGGACAGGAGCCGGTGGGCCATTGCCCGAAGTGCAACGCTCGCGTGTTCGAACACGGCATGCGTTATGTCTGCGAAAACGCGGTGGCCAATCCGAAGACCTGCGACTTCACGTCCGGCAAGGTGATTCTCCAGCAGGAAATCACGCGCGAGCAGATTCACAAGCTGCTCACTGAAGGCAAGACGGATCTGCTGACGAACTTCAAATCGTCGCGCACCGGCCGCACGTTCAAGGCGTATCTGGCCAAGCAGAAGGACGGCAAGATCGGCTTTGAATTCGAGGCGAAAGCCCCGAAGAAGACCGCTGCGAAGGCGGGCGACGCCGGCACCGAGGGCGACGAGAAGGCCGCACCGGCACGCAAGACGGCAGCGAAGACCGCGGCCGCCAAGGCGCCGGCAAAGGCCCCGGCGAAGAAGGCAGCGGCCAAGAAGACGACGGCGAAGGCCAAACCGGCCACGAAGTCAGCCTCCAGCGCTTCGGACGACACCTCGGCTCCCTTCGACGAAGACGACGCGCCGTTCTAAGCAGATCGAGCACCGCCCGTTGCCCCGGTAACATCGGGGCAACGAAAAACGGCCACTTCCTCACGGAGTGGCCGTTTTGCCATCTGGCAGCATGAACTACTACGTCACACGGGAATTTCCGTGATCGGCGTAGTCGGCGATGGCAGCTTGGGGGGCACCCAGCGCTCGGCGGCCGAAATACCTTCGTTCTGACGGAAATATTCGACTGTCAGGTCGATGAAGCCACGCGTCTTCGCCGACAGATACTTGCGGCTCGGATAGACGAGCGAAACATCGACCGGCGTCTGCGAGAAGTTGCGCAGCAGCGCGACAAGATCGCCATCGCGCACGTCGTTACCCACGAGGTACGACGGCAGGAACGCGATGCCGTGTCCGAGCAACACCGACTGGCGCAGCAGTGCCGTGTTGTTGCAGATGAACTTGTTCTGCACACGCACCCGCACCTCGCCATCCGGGCCGGAAAACACGCGGTCGTCGCTCCAGAAGTCGTTCGGCAGGCCCAGCACGCCGTGCTCGCCCAGCTCCTGCGGCGTGACGGGTTCCCCGTGCTCGGCGATGTAAGCGGGCGACGCGCAAAGCATCACGCGTGTCTCGGCGAGTACACGCGAAATCAGGCTTTCGCTATTGATCATGCGCGTGAGCAGAATGCCGCAGTCGTAGCCTTCTTCCACCAGATCGATCGCACGATCGGTCAGGGTGAGATCGACCACCACCTTCGGGTGCATCTCCTGATACTTCTTGACGAGCGGGGCGAGGTTTCGCAAGCCGAACGAGACCGGCGCGACAACCTTCAGGGTGCCTTTGGGATCGCGAGACGCACTGGAGATGAGGGCGTCGGCCTCGTCGACTTCGTCGATGATCTGCCGGCAGCGTTCGAGATACACCTGCCCGGCGCCGGTCAGCGACAGGCTGCGGGTGGTGCGGTTGAGAAGGCGAACGCCGAGGTGCGATTCCAGTTCTGCGACGTGCCGCGTGACCACAGCGGCCGACAGATCCATCTGGGCAGCCGTACGGGCGAAGCTCCCGTTGTCGGCCACCTTGACGAAAACGCGCATCGATTGCAGTCGGTCCATGTTCTTTCCAATCGTGATGTGCCGCGTCGTTCCGGCAAAAACGAGCATGGGCGGACCGGTATTTCACCGGCCCTGTGTATAGCCGCGGGCACCGGCCGGACCGCCGCCCCGGACCGTTCCAGAGCGAGTCGCGCGCGTGCCGCCAGGGCTGTCGACACGGCGGGGGGACTTCAACAACGCGTAGCTTACCGTAGACGGCCAAAATTTGCCTGACGCGGCAATGATTTTGGCGCACGGCTGCCGTGTTGCATGCGCATCGTGACGCCCGAACCCGCGTCCGACGCCGATTTTCACGCAGCTTCGTCCGCGATCACGCACCCGGCGTGCAGCTTCCCGGTCTCCCGGTCGCCAGCGGGAGGTTTGACGCAGGTCAGGGCGTGGCGTTCAGCACGAAGCTACAGTCGAATATCACCTATCGTTACAGGCTTCGTCATGAATCCCCTCCCCCTTTTGTCGACGCCCTGCGCCAATGCCTCAGCCGCCGGCGAATCGCACACCAGTTCGCGCTGCCCCGGCTGTCAGTCGCGCGCGTCAACCGAAGGCCACGGACAATCGCAGTGCGCGACACGCCCCGCGCCGCGAACCACCCCCGCCATCCCATCCGCGCCGATTCACTTCGACGCGCGGCTGCTCGGCCGATACGACGTCAACGGCCCCCGCTACACGTCGTACCCGACGGCGCTGCAATTCCGCGACGACTTCGACGCCAGCGATTACGCGCGCGCCGCAGCCCAATCCAAGCGCACCGGCAAGCCGCTCTCGCTCTACGTGCACGTGCCGTTCTGCGACACCGTGTGCTTCTACTGCGCATGCACCAAGGTCGTCACCAACAACCGTGCGCATGCCGACGCCTACGTCGAGCGGCTGCACGCGGAAATTTCACGTCAGGCGTCGCTGCTGGGTGCCGGGCGCGCACTCGCGCAGATGCATTGGGGCGGCGGCACGCCCACCTTTCTCTCACTGGAACAGATCGCCTCGCTCATCGACGCCATTAGCCGCCAGTTCATCATGACGCCCGATGAGAGCGCCGAATACGCCATCGAGATCGATCCTCGCAGCGCGGGGCCCGCATCGATTCGTGCATTGCGCGCGCTCGGGTTCAACCGGCTATCCATCGGGGTGCAGGATTTCGACCCTCGTGTGCAGGAGGCCATTCATCGCGTGCAACCCCGCGCGCTGGTCGAAGCCACACTCGACGCCGCACGGAACTGCGGTTTCCGTTCCGTCAATTTCGATTTGATCTACGGCTTGCCGCACCAGACACCCGAGTCGTTCTCGAACACACTCGACGCCGTGATCGAAATGGCGCCGGAGCGTCTGTCGGTCTTCAGCTATGCGCACTTGCCGCAGCAATTCAAGATGCAACGCTGCCTGCCCGACGCCTTGCCGGACGGCCCGCAGAAGCTCGCCCTGTTGCAGACGATCATCGCGCGGCTGAGCGCTGCGGGCTATGTCTACATCGGCATGGATCACTTCGCGCGTCCCGACGACGAACTCGCCCGCGCGCAAGCGGCCGGCACCCTGCACCGCAACTTCCAGGGGTACAGCACGCGGGCAGATTGCGATCTCGTCGGTGTCGGCATGTCGGCCATCGGCCGTGTGGGCGATTGCTACGCGCAGAACGCCAAGACCCTGAAGACGTATTACGAAGCCATCGATGCTGGCGGACTCGCGATCACGCGCGGCGTGCAGCTCAACGAAGACGACCATATCCGGCGCGACGTCATTTCGCGCCTGATGTGCCACATGTCGCTGAACTTCGCCACCATCGAGCAGGCACATGACATCGATTTCGTCGCCTACTTCGCGAGCGAACTCGGCGAGTTGGCCGATCTGGCAGCCGATGGCCTCGTGGCTATCGACGCCCACGGGCTGCGCATCCTGCCTGCGGGGCGTCTGCTGGTACGCGTCGTGGCGCAGGTCTTCGACCGCTATCGCCGCAGCGCCACGAACACGCGTTGCGCGAAAGTGATGTGAGCGAAACGCGGGCTGGCGGCACAGCGCCGGCCGCAAAAAGAAACGCCCGGCGGAGACCCCACCGGGCGTTTTCACTTGGTCCGTCGACGCTACGACGCTACGACGCTACGACACTATCGACACTAATGACGCTATCGACGCGTCAGCAGCAGCGTCCACCGCTCTTGCCGCCGTAGCGCGCCTCCTGCCGCTCCCGGAAGAAGGCTTCGTAGCTCATGGCCTCCTGATCCGGGTGCGTGGCGCGCATGTGCGCCACATACGTCTCGTAGTCGGGCAGACCGACCATCAGGCGCATGGCCTGCCCCAAGTAACGGCCGACCTTACCGACTTCATCGAGCATGACGTTCTCCCGGCCCTCAGACCTGACGGCCTGCCGGCATCGGCTCGAACGGCGTTTCGCTCGCCGTCGGCTTGTTGGCCCGACGGGCCACGATGATGGTGCGCACACCGAAGACCGCGACAGCCACCACCACGAACATGAAGACACCGGCGAGCGTGGCATCGACATAATCGTTGAACACGATCTGCTGCATCTGCGCCACCGACTTGGCCGGCGCGAGCAGCTTGCCGTCGGCGAGTGCCGCCTGATACTTCGCTGCGTGCGCGAGGAAGCCGACCTTCGGATCCGGATCGAACATCTTCTGCCAGCCAGCGGTGAGTGTGCAGGCGAGCAGCCACAGCGTCGGTAGGATCGTCACCCAGGCGAAGCGCTCACGCTTGAGCTTGAAGAGCACGCACGTGGCGAGAATCAGCGCGATGGCAGCCAGCATCTGATTGGAGATACCGAACAACGGCCACAGCGTATTGATGCCGCCAAGCGGATCGACCACGCCCTGATAGAGGAAGTAACCCCACGCGGCCACGCAAAGCGCCGTCGCAATCAGGTTGGCGGGCAGCGACTCGGTGCGCTTGAGCGATGGCACGAACGTGCCGAGCAGATCCTGCAGCATGAAGCGCCCGGCACGCGTGCCCGCGTCGACCGCCGTCAGAATGAACAGCGCTTCGAACAGAATCGCGAAGTGATACCAGAACGCCATCATCGCTTCGCCGCCCACCACCTGATGCAGGATGTGCGCCATGCCCACCGCCAGCGTCGGTGCGCCACCGGCGCGCGAGATGATCGTGTTCTCGCCGACCGCGCGAGCGGTTTCGGTCAGCACGTCCGGCGTGATGGAGAAGCCCCAGCCCGAGACGACTTGCGCGACGGCTTCCGGCGTCGTGCCGATGACGGCGGCCGGGCTGTTCATCGCGAAGTACACGCCCGGGTCGATCACCGACGCGGCGACCAGCGCCATGATGGCCACGAACGACTCCATCAGCATGCCGCCGTAACCGATGAAGCGTGCGTTGACTTCGTTATCGAGCAGTTTGGGCGTGGTGCCCGACGAGATCAGCGCATGGAAACCGGACACGGCACCGCACGCGATCGTGATGAAGAGGAACGGGAACAGCTTGCCCGACCAGACCGGACCGCTGCCGTCGACAAACTGGGTGAGCGCCGGCATCTTCAGTTCGGGGGCGACGACCAGAATGCCGATGGCGAGCGCCAGAATCGTGCCGATCTTGAGGAACGTCGACAGATAGTCGCGCGGCGCGAGCAGCAGCCACACCGGCAACACCGATGCCACGAAGCCGTAGCCGATCAACATCCACGTGAGTTGCTTGCCGTCAAACGTGAATAGCGGCGCGAGTGCGGCGCTGTCGTGCACGCTCTGACCGAAGTAGATCGCGGCCATCAGCATCACGAAGCCGATGATCGACACTTCGCCGATGCGACCCGGGCGAATGAAGCGCGTGTAGATGCCCATGAAGAGCGCGATCGGAATCGTCAGCCCGACGGTGAACGTGCCCCACGGCGAGCCCGTGAGCGCCTTGACCACGATCAGCGCCAGCACGGCCAGAATGATGATCATGATGAGGAACGCGCCGAACAACGCGATCACGCCAGGAATCATGCCGAGTTCAGACTTCACGAGATCGCCCAGCGAACGGCCGTCGCGGCGCGTGGAGATGAACAGCACCATGAAGTCCTGCACCGCACCGGCAAACACCACCCCGGCGAGAATCCACAACATGCCGGGCAAGTAGCCCATCTGGGCGGCGAGCACCGGGCCGACGAGCGGCCCCGCACCGGCAATCGCGGCGAAGTGGTGACCGAACAGCACGTAACGATTGGTCGGCACGTAGTCCAGCCCGTCGTTATGACGCCAGGCCGGCGTCATGCGCGTGCCGTCGAGTTGCGCCACACGCGTGGCGATGAACTTGCTGTAGAAGCGATACGCGATCAGATAAACGCAGACGGCTGCGATCACGATCCAGAGTGCGCTGACGGTTTCGCCGCGCGAAAGTGCCACCGTGCCAAGCGCGCATGCGCCGACGACGGCCACCGCTGCCCAGGGCAGTTGTTGCCAGATGCGATTCATTGTCTCTCCTCGGAACTGCCTTCTTAGGGCAGCAACCCGGGACGGCGCCGTTGCAGCGCTGTCCCGCCTCTTGGTGCGGCGTCGTCAGGACACCTCGAATCGTGGCTCACTGCGCACGCCCCTCTTTCGGGGGTCTGCGTACAGCGAGGGCCGGCGATGTCGCGCAGGGAAGCCGCATGCGAACATGCGAATCTGCCAATCTGCGAATCTGTGAAATGCTGGCGAGAAGCTTGCGAGTTACAGTCGGCTGCCCCGGTCACGATTCGGCGTGTAGTATTGGCGTTTGCCCATCGCGCCACAAGCGCGGAACTACGCAGGTCCGCTACGTGCTACTACGTAGCGCAATGCCGCAAAACACGGCATTGCAGGCCTTTCGAATGTCATGAATCTCCGACAGAAATTTTTCGTCCTCGCGTTGTTGCCGGTCGCATTGGCGATGGTCGCCATCGCGCTGGCCGTACGACACCAAGGCATCGAGCTTTCGCGCGCACAGCATGAAGCGGTGCAGACCACGTCGCTGGCCAACAAGCGGGCCGAGCTGCTGCATTACGTGGGGCTTGCGCGCAATGCCATCGAGCCGCTATACGACGGTCCCGATACGCCCGCCGCTCGCGAGCAGGCCCTCGCCACACTCGCCCGCATGGAGTTCGGCAAGGACGGCTACTTCTTCGTCTACGATCTCGAAGGCCGCAGCCTGATGCACCCGCGTCAGCCCGAGCTTGTCGGTCACAACCTCTGGTCGCTCAAGGACGAGTCGGGTGCGCCCACGATCCAGCGTCTGATCGCGGCGGCACGCGCCGGCGGCGGCTACGTGCAGTACGCATGGGAGAAACCGTCCCGCCAGCAAATGACGCCGAAGCTCGGCTACGTGATCGCCCTGCCGCGCTGGAACTGGATGATCGGCACGGGCATCTATCTCGACGATGTCGAAGCCACGCTGCGCGAGTCGGATGACCGCGCACAGGCGAACATCGACCGCACGCTGGTCTGGATCACGCTCATCGCGTCATCGTGTCTGGCGATCGTGGCTTTGTGCGGACTCGTCGTGAACATCACCGAACTCAAGACCGCCGACGCGAAACTGCGTCAACTGGCGCGTCAGGTCGTGCAGTCACAGGAACTCGAGCGCTCACGCATCTCACGTGAGTTGCACGACGGCATCAGTCAACTCCTCGTCTCAGTCAAGTTGTTGCTCGAATCGGCCTCGATGCGGCTACCGGGCTCACCTGCCGCTGCGAGCAGCACACTAGGCGTTGCCATCGATCGACTGAACGGCACACTCGGCGAAGTGCGGCGAATCTCGCAGGCGCTGCGCCCGGCCATGCTCGACGATCTCGGTCTGGCCGCCGCCATCGATCAACTCGCACGTGAGTTCGGCTCGCATGCGGGCCTGCCGGTCGAAATGAATGTCGAAGGCGACGCGCCGATTCTCGACGACAACGTCAAGACAATGCTCTACCGCATCGCGCAAGAAGCCCTGACCAACATCGAACGCCATGCACAGGCGTCGCGCGTCTCGATACTGCTGATCTTCAAACCCGACGGCATTCATTTATCGATTGCCGACGACGGGCGCGGGTTCGATGTGACCGACGTGCACCACGATCCCAGACACGGCATTGGGCTGCGCAACATGCGTGAGCGGCTCGATGCCGTCGGCGGTGTTCTCGGCATTCAATCGTGGCCCGGCCTCACCACCATCAGCGCGTGGGTACCCCTCACGCCCGCCGCCGTGAAAGCGGTGCTTCGTGCAACAACACGCAAATGATGCAAGCTCCCCCTATCCGATTGTTGTTGATCGACGATCATCCGCTCGTACGCGACGGACTTCGTGCGCGATTCGATGCCTCCCCCAACCTCCAGGTCGTGGGGGAAGCGGGCAATGCGCAGGAGGCACTCGCGCGCGCGAAGACATCGTCACCGGATCTCGCGCTGATGGACATCAGCATGCGCGGCACGAATGGCATCGAGCTGACGGCGCAGTTTCGCGAGCAGTTTCCGCACATCGCCGTGCTGATACTCTCGATGCACGACAACGCCGAATATGTGCGTCAAGCCGTTCGTGCCGGTGCCCGCGGCTATGTGCTCAAGGACGCGCCTGCACACGAAATCGTGACAGCCATCGAACGCGTCGCGCGAGGCGATGCGTACTACAGCGCCGCCATTGCTGCGCGCGTGGTGCAGGCCTCGACCTCGCACGCCCCCATCGACTCGCTCACGCCCCGCGAACGCGAAATCCTCACGCGCATTGCGCACGGACTGGCGAACAAGCAGATAGCGACGGAAATGGATTTGTCGGTGCGGACCGTGGAGACACACCGGCTTAATATCAAGCGCAAGCTCGGCATCGAAGGTCAGGCAGAGTTGATCAAATTCGCGGTAGAAAATCGTTTGTGATTCGAGGGTGAGTCGTCACAACGCCCTCATGCAATCAAGCGCGGATTCATCGCGGGATCAATGCAGAAACGGGTTATATACCTCCACACCAGTATTGGAGAAATCCCTGACGTTGCGCGTAACGACCACGAGTTGATGCACCAGTGCCGTGGCGGCGATCAGCTTGTCGACGGGATGTTGTTGATGCGGTACGCGCATCCGGCCCCACGCGTTGCAGATGGTTTGATCGACGTCGAGAATGCGACCGTCGAAGTCGTGCTTCACCGACTCCACCCAAGTCTCCATGAGCGCGGCCTGTGGAATGTCATTTCGGTATCGCAGCTTACAGGCGCCACGTCTCAATTCCCCCAACGTCAGCACTGACAAATATCGGGGCAGACCACTAGCAACGGCGTGGCGCATAAATCGCTGCACACCGACATCACAATGCCCCGACTTACGGCATTCACTGACGACGTTGGTATCGAGTAGATACATCGCTTCCCCGGCAAGCGTTAACTGATTCGCTCGAAATCGCTGTCGAGTCCAACATTCGGCATGGCCATCAGTGCGTCTTCGAACGATCGGTATCCCGGCCGACGCGCCACGTTATCCAGAATCGTCAGCACCTCCTCTTCCGGCGTTCTCCCATACATCGCCGCACGCGATCGAATAGACCGCATAAGTTGTTCATCAATCCCCTCGATCAACATCATGTGCATGAGCCCCTCCCTTCGTTCATAAACAGAAATCGTCGTCCGATTCGAACATTCGAACGACAGGAGAAATGCTAGCACCGGAGAACTTTCGAAAACCGGCCGGAACCTCGTCCGGCGCACCTTTCGGAAGTATCACAAGGCAACAAAAATCCCACCGGGGTTTCCCTCGGTGGGATCGTTGTGTGCATGCCGTTGGCGTTACCGGCCATGCCGGCGATCGCACGGGATCAGCACATCGTCGTGCCGAGCCTCAACCGCCGGTTACGACTTCAGGCGACGCTCGATGTCGGCCTTCGTATCGAGCAGCGCCTGCGGCAGGTGATGCTTGAGCGTGTCGAACAGCTCGGCGTGAAGCTTCAGTTCTTCGTGCCATGCAGCCGGGTCCATCGATGTCACGTCATCGAACTGCGCCTGCGTGAACGACAAACCGTTCCAGTTCAGATCTTCGTAACGCGGCGTGATGCCGAACGCATTCTCCACCCCTTGCGCGGTGCCATCGATACGGCCGAGCATCCATGCCAGCACGCGCATGTTCTCGCCGAAGCCCGGCCACACGAACTTGCCGTCCGCACCCTTGCGGAACCAGTTCACGCAGTAGATTTTCGGCAGCGTCGCCCCCGTCTTGCCGAGATGCGCGCCGGTGTCGAGCCAGTGCTGGAAGTAGTCGCTCATGTTGTAGCCGCAGAACGGCAGCATGGCGAACGGATCGCGACGCACCACGCCTTGCTGGCCCGCCGCAGCGGCCGTGGTCTCAGAGCCCATCGTCGCGGCCATGTACACGCCCTCGGTCCAGTCGCGCGCTTCCGTCACCAGCGGCACGGTCGTCGAACGACGGCCGCCGAAGATGAACGCGTCGATCGCCACACCGGCCGGGTTCTCCCAGTCGGCATCGATCGACGGGCATTGCGACGCCGGTGCCGTGAAGCGCGAGTTCGGATGCGCTGCCTTACGGCCCGATTCCTTGCCGCTCTCCGGCGTCCAGTCCTTGCCCTGCCAGTCGATCAGATGAGCGGGCGGCGTGTCCGTCAGGCCTTCCCACCACACGTCGCCGTCGTCCGTCAGCGCCACGTTGGTGAAGATGACGTTCTCGCCAAGCGTGGCCAGCGCGTTCGGGTTGGTCTTCTCGCTCGTGCCCGGCGCCACGCCGAAGAAGCCAGCTTCCGGATTGATCGCGTACAGACGTCCGTCGCGGCCCGGCTTGATCCACGCGATGTCGTCACCGATGGTCTCGACCTTCCAGCCGTCGAAGCCCTTCGGCGGAATCAGCATCGCGAAGTTGGTCTTGCCGCAAGCCGACGGGAATGCCGCAGCCACGTGATACTTCTTGCCCTCGGGCGATGTCACACCGAGGATCAGCATGTGTTCGGCCAGCCAGCCTTCGTCACGGCCCATCTTCGAGGCGATGCGCAGCGCGAAGCACTTCTTGCCCAGCAGCGCGTTGCCGCCATAGCCCGAACCGTAGCTCCAGATCTCGCGGGATTCCGGGAAGTGGACGATGTACTTCGTGTTGTTGCACGGCCATGCCACGTCCTGCTCACCGGCGGCGAGCGGCTTGCCGACCGTATGCACGCACGGCACGAACTCGCCGTCGGTGCCGAGCACGTCATACACGGCGCGGCCCATGCGCGTCATGATGCGCATGTTCACGGCCACGTAAGGCGTGTCGGACAGTTCTACGCCGATGTGAGCGATCGGCGAGCCAAGCGGTCCCATCGAGAACGGCACGACATACATCGTGCGACCGCGCATGCAACCCTGGAAGAGGCCGTCGAGCGTCGTGCGCATTTCACGCGGATCGATCCAGTGATTGGTCGGGCCGGCGTCTTCACGTTTTTCGCTACAGATGAAGGTGCGGTCTTCCACGCGTGCAACGTCCGACGGATCGGACAGCGCGAGGAACGAGTTCGGGCGCTTGGCAGGGTTGAGCCGCTTCATCGTACCGGCGGCCACCATCTGTTCGCACAGACGGTCGTATTCCTCCTGCGAACCGTCGCACCAGACAACACGCTCAGGCTGGGTGATCGTCGCAATGTGCGACACCCAGTCGATCAGCTTGCGGTGACGCACCCAGGTGGGCAGATCACGTGTGGCGACATTGGACGAGGAGGAGGCGTTGGGCGCGCTGGCGCCCACACTGGCTTGCGTCATGGGGGTTGTCTCCATGCAGAGTCGAGGAATCGATGCGGACGACGGGCGTCCGTCGCGCGGGCACCTTGAATCGCCGGGCGGCCCATCCGGTCGGGGATACCGGATGGGCGAAAGTGCCCCGGCGGTTGCCCCGGGCGCCGGAATTCCGGACGCTCGCAGGCTCGGGCCGCGTGAAGTCAGGCGCGTGTTGCGCGTCTCTCGACGCACGTGACAGCACACGCAGGAAGGCAGGGGGCAACACGCGCACCGATACGTGCGCTTCAAGCGTCTCGTTCACCAGGTCCGACTTGCGTTTGCGGGGTGGATTCGATTTTTTGCCATCGTGTTGAGGCGGTTTCGCCATGGTTGCCAGGACACCTGCCATACTATGCAAAACGAGGCGTCAGCATACCACCGCGCAAATCGCGCCGGTGCTGCGTCGCAACAAGGCCGGCGGGGGATTTGCCCCGATAGACGCCGCCCGTGTCCACGACCAGAACGCCCGCCAGTGCGGCGGCCTCAGACAATTGTTCCGTCCGCGCAGGACACCTGTCCCGCGCCGATCCGATTACGTTTTGCCATGAAAATTGCCATTCTCGACGACTATCAGGACGCCGTTCGCAAGCTCGACTGCTTCTCCCTGTTGGCCGGTCATGACGTCAAGGTCTTCAACAACACGGTCAAAGGCGTCGGGCAACTCACCGCTCGTGTCGGCGAAGCCGAAGTGCTCGTGCTGATTCGCGAACGCACCGCCATCACCGCGCAACTCATCGACAAACTGCCGCGTCTGCGGATCATCAGCCAGACCGGACGCGCCGGCAATCACATCGATATCGACGCCTGCACCGCCCGTGGCGTGGCCGTGCTCGAAGGCGTGGGCTCGCCCATCGCTCCGGCCGAACTCACCTGGGCGCTCATCATGGCCGCCCAGCGTCGCGTTCCGCAATACGTCTCCAGCCTCAAGCACGGCGCTTGGCAGCAATCCGGCCTGAAATCGTCGAGCATGCCGCCGAACTTCGGGCTGGGGCAGGTGCTGCGCGGCCAGACGCTCGGCCTCTGGGGCTACGGCAAGATCGGCCGTCTCGTCGCAGGCTACGGCCGTGCATTCGGCATGGAAGTGATGGTGTGGGGCCGCGAGGGTTCGCACGAAGCCGCAGCCGCCGATGGCCTGCGCGTGGCGAACAGCAAGGAAGAACTCTTCACACAGAGCGACGTGCTGTCGCTGCACCTGCGCCTGAACGACGAGACGCGTCACCTCGTCAAACTCGAAGATCTGCTGCAGATGAAACAGACCGCGCTGTTCGTGAACACGAGCCGGGCGGAGCTGGTGGAAGAAAATGCGTTGATTACGGCGCTGAACCGCGGCCGGCCGGGCATGGCCGCCATCGACGTGTTCGAGAGCGAGCCGATTCTGCAAGGCAACCCGCTGCTGCGCCTGGAGAACTGTGTGTGCACCCCGCACATCGGTTACGTCGAACGGGAAAGCTACGAATTGTATTTCCGCGTGGCCTTCCAGAACATCGTCGACTTTCTGAACGGCGACCGCGCACACGTTGCGAACCCGGCCGCGCTGCTCGGCTTCGGACGCTGACGCCACCGTACACAACATCGGTCGCACTACGTCAGTCGCATCCCCCTGTCACCTCCAGCACACCAGCGAGGCGTCGCCTACTTCATCGTGTCCAGATGTCGGAGGAACGTCTCGCCATCCTGACGGCCCAGCTCGAATGCCGGGCCCATCATGTCGGGGCGCGTGTAATCCCAACTGGAAATCGGTACTGGCGCGGACGGCTGCACATAGAGCCGATCCTGGCCGCCATGATGATGCGTGAAAATCTGCGGACGCGGATAGCGCCGCGTTACCAGCACGAGCACCTGACCGGGCGTGGCATCGAGCGCGTCGACAGGTACGTTGTCGACCATGCCGCCATCGAGCACGGCGCGACCGCCGCGTCGCAGAATCGGCGTGAACGGCGGCGTACAAGATGATTGCAGCATCAGATCGGCCAGATCCTCGGTCGAGCGACAGTCCTGCGCGCGCACGAATTCGGGGGTGAAGCCGAGACGCCGGGCGAGTGTGGGATGCAGCGTACGACGCACGTGCTTGTCGATGTTGTACGCCATCAGCCCCGCCGCCGTCGCCGTGCGCGGCCCCAGCCAGCGGGGAATGTGCGACACCCCCACACGGATCTCCGGCCCGGCGGCGAGCTTGTCGAGTTGGCCGTCATAGATGTCGAGCAACGCCTGCCGATAGATGCGGTAATGCGGAAACACCCGCTCACCGCGCAGCAGGTTTCCCCAATATGCGTTCTTGCGGTTACTGGCGAGCGCCTGGCGGTAGTAATCCATTACCCAGTCCGAGGCCCGCATATGCAGCATGCACGCCGTGGCCGCACCCGCCGATATGCCGGTGATGACCCGGGGTCGCAGCGGTACATCGCGCGCAACACGCTCCCAGAATCCCGCTTGCCACCAGCAGCGATTGCCGCCACCGGCGAATACGATCTGATCGAACACTTGGCCCCCTCGGTGATATCGCTGCTGTCGCGCTCAGACGCGGCACGCCCGAATCCAGCACACTAAGACGCGCTCAACTCAAAGCAGTGCGTAGGTCGTCGTGGCGTGCACGGCCATCTTGCCCGACGCATCGAAAATCTCGATCTCGCCGAACACCAGATTCTTGCCACGACGCAGAATTCGCGCGATCACTCGCAGATCGCCATCGGTCACCGGACGCATGAACTGCGTATTGAGCGTGACGGTCGTCATCGGCTGGAAGCCACCGAGCGCGGCCGAGAGCGCCACCACCATCGCGGTGTCCGCCACGGCCATGAACACCTGCCCGCAGATAACGCCACCGCCATGTTTGAACGCCGCATCGAACGGCAGTCGCAGTTCGCTTTGCTCCGGCCCCGTCGCTTCGATCTGCAGATTGAGTTGCCGCACCCACGGTGAGACGAGTTCTTCGAGCATCTTCTGCGCTTGCACCAGCTCCATCCTGAGCATCCTCCGGTTTCGTTGTGACGCCGATGATAGCCCCAAAACAGCAGCGCCACCCGGCAAAGGGTGGCGCTCGTGTCACGCGTGTGAAGCGCAATCAGCGATAACTCATCCGTTCGTCTTGTCCTGATGAATGCGCTGGCTCTGATGATTTTCGCGGTGCTGGATGCCGGCCTGCTCACCCGCGCTCACGTGGCCGTTATTGCCGGCGCGAGCTTCGGCGCTGTCGACATGCGCCTGACCGTGTTCGAGGTTACCGACCTGGCGATGGTTCAGTGTGCCGGCGGCCTGCCCCTGCGCGATGCGCTTCTCCTGATTGACGTTACGTTGCACGTCGGCCTGCATACGCTCCGAGGACTTCGACGTGGGATTCGCTACCCGGGCGTTGTGCTTGAGCTGACCGATCTTCGCGCTCTCCTGGTTCTGCGCGTTGGCGATGCGGGCCTTCTCCGCCGCCGTGTCACCTGTGTGATCGGCGTGCGCCTGCATGCGATCGATCTTCGCCTCGCCTTTCTCGAGACTCGACGCTTCCTTCGTCGTAAGTTGACCGCTCTTCAACCCGTTTTCGATGCGCTGCTGCTGATTGATGTCGCGCGCCGTCTCGGTCGTGGTGCTCTGAGCAAATGCCTGCGAGGCGAACACGCCGCCGAGGGCTACGGTCACGGCGCTCAGGATCAACGTTTTACGGACATTCATGATGGAATCCTTATTGGCTTTGGCAGTGCTTTGAAAATGCCCGAACACGATTTGAAAAATGCATATTCAGGAAATCGGAGGGATCGCGGCCGTTGGCGGGATTGCCAGCAAATGTCCGCGTCCTTATGCGGATTAACGAAGTGGGCGAGCACCGCGCCGACAGCCGTCGTGTAACCGGGTAGTCCGAAAAGTAACGGCTTGTAATGCCCCGGTCGGGGCCCGGCGTGCGCTAGGTCCCTGAATTCACTCAGACAGCCGCGACAGCGCCGTAACGATTTGATACAGTGGTGCCCATTTGGCCGGCATGCCTCACTCCGGAGCGTGCCACCTCCGTTACCTGTCAGCCCCCTACGCGAACAAGCGAGTCAAGAAGGAGCCTTCACCATGCAGAGCACCAGAGACGACCTCGGCAAACTGATCTTGCGCCTCACCCTCGGTATCCTGCTGCTGTTTCACGGCGTCAGTAAGGTGATCAACGGGGTTGGGTTCATCGAGGGCATGATCACGTCGCACGGCCTGCCGAGTTTTCTCGCCTATGGCGCCTACCTGGGTGAAGTGCTCGCGCCGGTACTCCTGATTCTTGGCGTGCTCACTCGTCTGGGTGGCCTGCTCGTCGTAGGCAACATGCTCGTCGCATTCTCCCTCGTTCACCTGAGCCAACTGGGCGAACTCTCGAAGACCGGTGGCTGGGCGCTGGAACTGCAAGGCTTTTATCTGCTCATGGGCCTGTGCGTAATTCTCTTCGGCGCCGGCCGCTACAGCGTGTCTGGCGGCCGAGGCGCCTGGGACTGATCGGAAAAGCCGTTCATCGGCAACTGAGCGTCGCGCCCGGTGTGGCGTCGACGGTCATAGCGGCCCGCCCTTGTCGAATCCCGGCAAAGGCGGGCCGAGTCGTTTCGGAATATTGCGAACGCGGGCGTTGGTAACGTGGGGTAATACAGCGGTTGCACTTTGCAACCTGTTCAGCGCAACGATGACTTACTCTGAAACTGCCAATTCCGGCAGTATCAACAGGAGTCAACACCATGCGCAAACTGAAGATCGCCGCCGCGTCGGCAATCCTCGTCGCCACCTCGATGTTCGGCGTCGCCCATGCCGCAGACGCCACTGCGCCGGCCACGGGTCCGCACGCTGCAATGCACCATATGCGCGGCGACCACGGTCCCTGGGGGCTCGGTGACATTCGCAAGCTGCACGATCAACTGAAGCTCAACGCGCAGCAGGAACAAGCTTGGCAACAGGCCGTGAACACGTCGAAGCAGAACCGTGACGCCATGCGCAAGAACGGCGAACAGTTCCGTCAGATGATCGCGCAAACCAAGGATCAGCAAGTGCTCGATCTGGCCGGCATGCGTGCCGCACGCGAGAAGGTATTCGATCAGAACCGTCAGCTTCGTGCTCAGACGGAAGATGCCTGGCTGAACGTGTACAACGGGCTGAACAACGACCAGAAAACCCTCGTGAGCAACGCCATCAAGGCGCGCTGGGCCAAGATGAAGGCCTGGCACGACAAGGCGATGCAACGTCGCGGGCAGATGCACAAGGGTGCACCGGCAACACAGCCGCCGACGGGTCAGGAACAATAAGCGCGAGGCCAGCGCCGCCGGGTGCGACTGCCCGGCATGTCGTGAGATGCCCGATCCCCGCTGTCATGCAGGGGTCGGGCGTTTTTTTATGGATGCGGACGCGTCGGACAACGACCCTGAGCGCTCAGGTCTCGCTCCACAGACGCAGCAGGTTGTGATAACTGCCCACAAGCGTGCGGCGCGCCGTCTCGTCTGCGTCCGTCGCGTTCAGTCGCTGAATGGCGTTGTCCATGTCGAACAACAGCGTGCGCTGCGTGTCGTCTCTCACAAGGCTCTGCACCCAGAAGAAACACCCGACGCGCGAGCCACGCGTGATCGGGTTCACGCGGTGCAGACTGGTTGCCGGATACAGCACCATCTCGCCCGCCGCCAGCTTCACCTGATGCGCACCGTATTGATCCTCGATCACGAGTTCGCCGCCGTCGTATTCGTCCGGCGAGGCCAGAAAGAGCGTTGCCGATATGTCCGTGCGAATGCGCATGCCGCTGCCCGGTTGCAGACGAATGGCGCCGTCCACGTGATTACCGAAGTGCATGCCTTCGCCGTAGCGGTTGAACATCGGCGCGTAGACCTTGTTCGGCAGTGCGGCGCTAATGAATAGTGGATGGCGTTCGAGCGCGCCGAGAATCACGTCGCCCAGTTCGCGCGCGACGGCGGAGCGCTCGTCGATCTGCTGATTCTGTTTGACGGGCGCACCCTGATAGCCCGCCGTGGCGAGCCCGCTGACCCAGGCATCACCCGCGTTATCGAGCTTGGCGCGAACCCAACGCACCTGATCGGCGTTGAGCACATCCGGTATACGGAGCAACATGAGCTGACATCCCTCGAGAATGCACAAGGCGCGAACCCGGCGATACCGCCGGCTCGCGCCTCGTATTGTGCGTCATTTTTCGTGAACCGCGATGGCGCAGCGCTCGACCGGTGGCTACCCGCTCGTGCGCGGCTGCGCCACCCCAATCCCGTCAGAAGCGGTACGTGCCGGTAAGCAACGCCGTGCGTCCGATCCCCGGTGTCGCACGGCCGCCATCCGACTGAATCAGCCCGTCGAAGTAGTTCTTGTTGAACACGTTGAGCAGGTTGAAGCGAATGTCGTACTTCGGCTGATGGTAGGCGATCGTGGCATCCCAGCGCGTGTAGCCGCCCACGCGAATCAGGTTCGTATTTGCTGCGTAACGCATCGACATGTAGTTCATACCGCCGCCCACTTCCCAGTGCCCGAGGGTGTAGGTCGACCAGAGGGTGAGCGAATGGCGCGGCGTATTCGCCAGCACATTGCCCTGCGTGCCGTCATTCGCCTGCAGCACCTGCGAATTCAGGAACATGTAGCCGCCCATCACCTGCCAGTTCGACGTGATGTGACCCGTGGCGCTCACTTCGGCACCGCGAATGCGCACTTTGCCCGCGTCGCTGTATTCGCCGGTCGTGCCGGTCTGCGTGCGCGAATTGTTCTGCGTGACCTGGAAAAGCGCGGTGTTGATCGACAGGTTGTCGTCGAACAGATTCCACTTGCTGCCGACTTCAAATGACTGATTCGTCTCGGGCGGCAATGCCTGCGTGTTGTTCGTGACGGTCAGCGTTTCGAGCGACGGGTTGAACGACGTGCCGTACGAGAAGTAATACGACTGCGCTTCGCTTGGCTGATAGATCAGGCCCGTGCGCACGCTCGTGTAGTTGACCGTTTGCGTCGCGTAACCCGGCGCGCTGATGCTGTTCGAGAGTTGCGCCTTGTATCGGTCCCAGCGCAAACCCCCAACGATCTTCCACTGCTTGTTCAACTCGATGGTGTCGTTCGCATAGAACGCGACCGTCTCCGCCGAGCCCTGCGCCAGGTTGCCGACGCTGTTCGTCACGTTCGGCAGATTCGAGTAATACGCCGTACTGTCGGCCGGAATCCAGCCGAGGAAACCCGAGGCCTGCCCCGCGCCCGTGCGCAAATAGGTCTGGTTCTCGTAGGTATCGCGCCCGAGTTCCGCCCCGGCGATCACCGTGTGCTTGAACGGCCCGGTCGAGAACGTCTTCACGACATCGGTCTGGTTGAACAACGACGTGTCGGTGATCTTCCGGTCATGGCTCTGCAACTGCACCCAGAGCTGATCGAGCGAATACGACGGAATGCCCGCCGTGGCCCCGGTAGGCAGCGCCGTGAAGCCGCCCGTGCCGTTGGGTACGCCGACGGCATGCGGTGCCGTTTCAATGGCGTCGATGACATAGCGGCTGTACTGCGTCTGGTTGGTGATCTTCAGGCTGTCGTCGACCTTGTGCTCGATCTTCGCCGAGAAGCTCATGACGTCCTGCACCGTGCGGTCGGTGGTCAGGCCGTAAAACTGGTTCTTCGCGATCGGCAACGGGCTGCCGTTATAGCCGACGGTGCCGTAGTCCGGCATGTCGCGGTTATGTTCGATAAGCGCCGAGAGCGTGATCTGCGTGGGCGTGCCGATGCCCAGCTTGAGCGTCGGTGCGACGCCCCAATCCTGATTGTTCATGACGTCGCGCGTGGTGTGAATATCTTGCGCGAAGCCATTGATCCGGAAGGCCGCGGTGTCCGACAGCGGATGGTTGAAGTCGAACGACGTGCGGTACCGGTCGTTGGTGCCGATGGTGCCGGAGATTTCGTTGAGCGGCTTGAGATTCGCCTGCTTGCTGACCTGATTGATCACGCCGCCAGTCGAGCCACGTCCGAACAGCATTGACGACGGACCTTCGAGCACTTCGATGGAGTCGAGGTAGAACGTGTCGCGATAGTACTGACCGCGATCGCGGAAGCCGTCGAGATAGATGTCGGTGCGCGCCGTGAAGCCACGCAAGTTGATGTTGTTACCGATCTGCCCGCCCTCGGCGCCGCCGATGGTGATGGCCGGTGAATTGCGCAGCGCATCGGCAAACGACGTCGCCCCCTGCGCCTGCATCACGGCCTTGTCGATCACCGTGACAGACTGCGGGATGTCGCGAATCGCGGTCGGGACCTTGCCGCCAACGGTCGAAACGTCACGCTGATACTCGTCGCGAATCGACGTGCCGGACACATCCGTCTGCGGCAACGCTGCCGATGGCGTGGCGGCGGGTGCCGCGCTTTGCGTCGCGCCCTGAGGTTGGGCCGGGGCCGGGGCCGGGGCCGGGGCCGGGTCCGCGCTCTGCGCCATGGCCGGCGAGGCGTAGGTGACGGCGAGCGGCGTGGCGAAGAGCGCCATCATTGCCAGAGCCAGCGGCTTGCGTTGCATCATGATCGGTTTCGAAGCGTCGTTATCGGAATGAGGAAGGCAGAAATCACGCCGACGGATGACAGCCCCGGAAACACATGTCTTTTCATGCCCCGCATTCCCGTTCATCACCCTCGACATGGGGCGCGAATATAAATAGGAATGATTTTCATTACAAGACACCCGATTTGCGGTAACCCTCTGAAATCACACGCTTTTTAGTAACGCGCCGTAATACACCGGCACCAATGCGGTGCGCGC
Source organism: Pandoraea sp. (assembly GCA_031291335.1). Classification (GTDB taxonomy): domain Bacteria; phylum Pseudomonadota; class Gammaproteobacteria; order Burkholderiales; family Burkholderiaceae; genus Pandoraea. The sequence continues at coordinate 72,551 of JARLJF010000081.1, forward strand.
AATTCGTAAGGTGATGAAAGCATGGTGATTGCTTATTCGACACCCGATCGGTATTCGCCGCATAGCGTTCGCAAACACAAGGGTTTTCCCTAGGGCCAAGGACGCAACGACTGCGGAACTTTTGAGCAAATCCCGCGTTTTCGACATGCGGTGTCCGTTTCGACTGTCGATATTGACGGACCGGCCTGGTCATATCGATATGACGTTCATGCAGCTATGCAAAGACGAATCGCTTATTGGCACACGCGGCCGACGTCGCGATACAAGACAATCACTCGCATGCGCGGCATTTCCGCCGCGGCGTCACCGTCTTTCATCTCGCTTCGTTATGTCCCGTCAGATAGATTCCACCCAGCCCGACCAAGCGCATCACGCCGCTGAAACTGTCCCGCAACATCCGCAGCGCCGCCGCTTTCTCCAGCGTGCAGGCACGGCCATGCTTGCGGGTGGTGCCGTCCAGGCCTTCGGTGTCGCGGGGGCATTGACGCTCAGCGATAACGCTCGCGCGGCTGCCACGCCGCTCACGCTGCGCATCGGCTATCAGAAGTCGTCGACGCTCATCGTGCTCGCCAAGGCGCGCGGCACGCTGGTGCAAGCGCTCGCGCCGCATAACGTCACGCTGACTTGGCATGAGTTCACGAGCGGGCTGCCGCTGCTCGAAGCGCTCAACGTGGGCAGCATCGATTTCTCGGCCGACGTCGCCGACACGGTGCCCGTGTTCGCACAAGCGGCGGGGGCACGCATCGCCTATGTCGCTCGCGAAACACCGTCGCCGGATGCCGAAGCGATCCTCGTGCCGCAGAACTCACCGATCAAGACGCTCGCGGATCTCAAGGGCAAGCGCATTGCCGTGACCAAGGGCGCGGGAGTGCATTACCTGCTGATCGCGGCGCTGCAAAGCGTGGGCCTTCGCATCAATGACGTGCAGCCCGCCTACCTCACGCCTGCCGACGGACGCGCGGCGTTTGCCAGCGGCAACGTCGACGCGTGGGTGACGTGGGATCCGTTCCTCGCGAGCGTCGAGCGTCAGGACAAGGTGCGCACGCTCACCACGGCACGCGGCCTCGCGGGCTATCAACGCTACTACCTCGCGACCCCAGCATTTGCCCGCGATCATGACGCCGTGCTGCGTGCGGTCTACCAGACACTGAGCGAAACCGGTCAGTGGGTACGCGCCAACCCGCGCGACGCCGCCGCGCAGCTCGCCCCCATCTGGGGGTTGGACGTCGCCACGGTCGAGGCGGCCAACAAGCGACGCAGTTACGACGTGCAACCAGTGGTGCGCGACGCCATCGCCGAGCAGCAGCGCATTGCCGATGTCTTCACACAGGCCGGTCTGCTGCCCAAGCGGGTCGACGCCGCCGACGCCACGATCTGGCAACCGTCGGCATAACCGCCCGCGTGAACGGTTGCGACGCAGCATCGACGGTATCGGCGGCACATGGCATAGCCATATGTCTGTGTCGTCAGGAAGACATCCATATGATGCTATTCCCACAATATTGTGCGAATTTCTCAGGTATTCCCGACGGAATTCATACACGTGTTTATACTTGCGCATGTAGTACCTGAAGCATTCGGCCGGAGCCCCCCCGGAACGGCCTTGGCGTCTCGCCATATGGCAGACTTTCCGGCGCCGACGGTAGCGCTCGCTGCCTTCCGGAAACGTCGGTCTGGCTCGACGACATCATGAAATTCGCGACCCCGGTGCAACACGCGAAAGTGTGCGCCGGTGTTGCCTATTCGCCGTCCAGGGACAATGCAAGCCACCAGATCGCTTTACCTGCTCGGTCCGATGCGGGTCGAACAAGGCAAACAGGCCTGCGCCGTGAAGTACACGAAAGCGCGCGGGTTACTGGCCTATCTCGCCCTCCAACCGGGCTATCACACGCGCGGCGCGCTCGCCGACCTGTTCTGGCCCGACGAAGACGGCCAAGGCGGTCGCGACAAGCTCAAGCGCATGCTCTTCCATCTGCGCGACACCCTCGGCGACGAACTCTTCGAATCGGATCGTCAGGTCGTGCGCCTGCGCCCCGAAACCGGCCTCTGGATCGACGCCCACGTCTTCGCGAGCATGATCGAGCAGGCGAATCGCACGCTCGACGGCGTAACGGGTTTGGATCTCGCCGCCCATCTCCAACATCTGGCCGACTCGGTCGCGCTTTACCAGGGGCCATTCCTGCACGGCCTGTCGGTGCGCGACACGCCCGATCTCGAACAGTGGATCGAGCTGCAACGCGACGAATACCAGCGTCGCCGCGTCTTCGGGGAACGACTCCTCGCCGACGGTTACGCGCGTCTGGGCGATCTGGATCAGGCACTCGCCCACGCACGACAACTGGTGGCGCTCGCCCCGTTCGATGAATCGGGCTGGCAGTGCCTGCTGGCGCTGCTGCTGCGTGCCGGACGTCGCGACGAAGCCGAAACCGAATACCGCCGCCTGTGCGACATCCTCCACGATGAACTCGGTGAGTTGCCCGGCGAGGCGCTCACGCAGTTGCTGGAGACGCCGCCCGCGCGAATGGAACAGCGCGCCACGGGGCCCGAGCGTCGGCAACTGACGGTTGTAGCCATCGAATTCGCACCTAACGGCATCGACGATCCCGATCAGCTCGTGGGCATGATGCGCCCGCCGCTCGTGCAATGCGAAACGATCCTGCGTCAGTCCTGGGGCTACACGATGCGCACGCCCATGGGTGGCCTGCTCGGTTATTTCGGCTATCCCACCGCGCTGGAAGGCGCGGGACGCCACGCCGTCGAAGCGGCCCTGCGCTGCGTGCAGGCCAGCACCGCACGCGTGGGCATCGGTGTGGGCGTTCACACCGGACTCGTCATCAGTTCGGTCGCGGACGACAGTCCCGACACGGGCGGACGCGTCTCACGCACGGCCACGCAACTGGCCGACATGGCGCTGCCCGGCGAAGTCGTGATCTGCGACGCAACGCAACGCCTCATCGGCGTGGCGATCGCCACGGCGCCGCATGGCAGTGTGCGCGAACGCCATGCCAATCGAGAGATTCCGGTGTTTCGCGTCAATCCCGATCCGACGCCGGAGCGCCGTTCGCGCCGCCGTGCAGCCATGATCTTCGGGCGGGACGCCGTGCTGGCCGAACTCGCTTGTGCACATGCCGCCATGCGCGACGCCAGTACCGGTCAGGGCATGCTCTCGCTGGTGATCGGCGAAGCGGGTATCGGTAAGTCGGCGCTGGTACGTCACTTCATCGAGACGCGCGGTCTGCGCGTGATCGATCTGGCCTGTGCGCAGGACGGCGCGGGCACGCCCTTCCATCCGATTGCTCGCTGGCTACGCACACAGACGTCCGCCGACGCCTCACAACTCCCGCAGCCCGCCCTGCTCGCGCATCGTCGCTTGCGGGCGTTGTTCGACATGCACGCCGACGGCAACGTGCCGCACGCGTGGAAGCAGGCGGTGCTCGACGAAGCCCCTGCCCTGCTCGCGGCGCTGCTGCCCGATGGCGGTGTGCTCATGATCGACGACGCCCACTGGGCCGATCCGTCGACGCAGGAATTGCTCGCGCTCATGGCGGAAAATCCGCCGGGCGGTCGTCTCCTGATCGTGTGCGCGCGGCCCGAGTTCGAACTGCCGTGGCATCACACCACGGGCTTGCGCCGAATCGATCTGGCGCCGCTCGATGCCGGTGCCTCCGCCTCTATCGTGCGCGCGGCCACCCCGCGCGTGGCGCTACCGGCAGCGATGCGTGAGCGCATCGTGCATCTCGCCGAGGGCGTACCGCTGTTCTTGCAGGAACTGGCGCGCGCCACGGCGGCGCAACAAGGCGGACGCGCCCACGCCGGCGCCATGCCGATGCCGGCCAGTCTTCAGGAATTGATGATGGCGCGCATCGATGCGGCGGGCAGCGCCAAGCCTGTCGCCCACTTCGCGTCGTGCCTCGGTCCGGAGTTTCAGGCCGACGTGCTCGCCGCCGCGAGCGGACGTTCGATGGCGCTCGTCGAACGCGCGCTCGACACGCTGGTGGCTTGCGCGCTCGTGCAACGTCAGGACAGCGGACGATATATCTTCCGTCACGCGCTGCTGCACAAGGCCGCCTACGACGCCCAGCCGCAGGAACGCCGTCAGGATGCGCACCGCCGGATCGCGCTCGCGATGCGCGAACATGACGCGACCGCGGTGCAGACCGAACCCGAAGTGCTCGCCTGGCATTTCCGTCAGGCCGACGAACCGGACGCGGCCATCGAGCACTATCGCCTCGCCGGCGAATATGCGACGGAGCGTCAGGCATTCCGTGAAGCGTGCGCGCACTATCAGAGCGCACTGGACGTCTTGCGGCAGACGGGTACCAGCGCACAGACCGCGCAACACGAATTGCAACTGCGCATGGCGCTCGGCGTGCCGCTCGTCTCGCTGCATGGTTACGGCTCGGAGCCCGCGCGTCACAACTTCGAGACGGCGCTTGCCCTCGCGCAACCGATGGGCGACGACATCGCGCTCTTCCCCGTCTACTGGGGTCTGTGGCTCGGCTCCAGTTCGTGGAGCGACTTCGACCGCAGCGTAGACCTCGCGCGCAAACTCATTCTCATCGCCGAACAGGCCAATGCCGCGCCGCTGCTCGCTCACGCGTACTACGCGCTGGGCAACAGCCTGTGCTGCCGCGGCGACTTCGGCGGTGCAGTCACGGCGCTGGAGACGGGCCTCGCGCATTACCGCCCCGAATATGCCGACGCCGGCCTCGGGGAAGACGCTCGCGTCACCGGACTGTCGTTCCTCTCGTGGGCGTACTGGTTCACCGGCCGTCACGATGCATCGCTCGACGCCAGCGAACAAGCGCTCTCCTTGGGGCGTCAGCAGGGCCGTCGCTACTCCTTCTCGTTTGCTCTGGTGTTCGCGGCGATGTTGCGGCGCTTGCGACGCGAGGTTGCGCCTGCCGAGGCGCTGGCCAGCGAAGCGACCGAAGTGGCGACAGAGGCAGGCGTTGCCCTCTGGGCGCTTGCCGGGCAGACGATTCGCGGCTGGGCACTCGCCTCGCGCGGCGATGTGAACGGGCTTGAGCGCATCACCGATAGCGTGGGCCGTCTGAGCGAAATCATGGGCGGTGTCGAAGGCATGTTCTTCGGCTTGCTTGTGGAAGCATGCGCCGGCACGGGCGACATCGCGCTCGGGTTGCACGCGGCCGAGCGCGGCGCCCACGTGGCAGCGCGACGCAGCGACGCCCATTGGCAAGCGGAATTCCTGCGCCAGAAGGGCGACTTCCTGCGCGCAGGTCATCACCCCGACGACGCGGTGCGTCCGTGGCTGGAGCATGCGTTGCAGATCGCACAGGCCCAGGTGTCGCCGATGCTCACCTTGCGTGCGTCGCTCAGTTTGCTGCGTCTGAGTGGCGGCAAGGCCCCCGGCGATGACGAACATGTCGCGGCGCTGCGTCAGGCGCTCGACGCACTACAAGGCGGCGAGACGCTCGCCGACGTTCAGGAAGCGCGTGCGGTGCTCGCCGACGTGTCGGCACCGCAGCGCGCCCGCCGCGCCGCTCGCTACGAAAGTTGATCGGGCACCGGCAAGTCGTTGCCTGTGCGGAGCACGCTCAGCTCCGCGAATAGGCGCTATCAGGCACTTTGTATGTCCGCGAGGGGGCCGGCCGCTATATTAGGACGACCGGTGCCCCCCACCCCATACACCGATTCCCGACATGCCTATCGACCCCATGCGTTTGCCGTCCGGCGCCTCGCCGGACAGTCGCCTTGCCGCCAACGGCGCGCCGCTCACATTGGTGAATCCCGCGCGCGAGACCCGTGAGTCTGCCCTTCCGTTCGTGTCGCGCGAAGTCGTCGTCTCCGGCTGCGTCAACCGTCGTCATTCCTTCGATCTCTGTGCGCTCATGCGTCTGCCGACGCAACTGACCGGGCCGCTCGACGTCGTCTGCCTGTCGGGACGAAAAGTGCGAAGCGCGAGCGATTACAAAGGCGTGCGGCTGACAGCATTGCTCGACGTCGCACGACTGCGTCTGCCGCAGGCACGCGACTTCACACGCGCGTTCGTGCTGGCGCAAGGCGCTGACGGCTACACCGTCATGTTCTCGTGGCACGAGTTGTACAACACCCCGGTCGGCGTCGGCGCCCTCGTCGTCTATGAACGCGACGGCCTGCCACTCGGCGAAGACGAAGGAGGCATTGGCCTAATTTCGACGTGCGATCTACGCGTGGCACTACGTCAGGTGCGAGCCCTGAAGCGGCTCACCGTCCATCTGGCCGATTCTCACGCGCTTTGACCCCCTTCGCGATTGCCGTGCGCCACCTACACTGGTGAAACTCTTCTCACGGCAACGCGAATCATGACGGCACCTCACCTCACTTCCGACGCAACGCACACCCGCGCCCTCGGCCGCTGGCGCATGCCGCCCGAGTGGTATCCGCACGCCGCCTGCTGGATGGCATGGCCGAGACACACGGTCGTGTCGGGCGCGCGTCGGCACGAAGTCATTCGGGAACTGAGCGCCATTGCCCATGCGATCGCGAAATTCGAGCCCCTGCACGTCGCCGTCGACCCCGCCCATCTGGAAGAAGCCGTTCGACTGCTGCCCGTGAGCGCCACGCTTCACCCGATGCCCGTCGACGATCACTGGATGCGCGACACCGGACCGACCTTCGTCCTCGACGACGCGCAGACATTGCACGCCGTGCGCTGGAATTTCAACGGTTGGGGCCAGAAGATGAGACCGATGCCCGACGCCGATCCCCAAGTGGCAGAACGCGTTGCACAAGCACTCGGCGCCGGCACATCGCCTGCATCGCTAGTGGCCGAAGGCGGATCGTTGCATGTGGATGGCGAAGGCACGTTGATCGTCACGCAGACGTCGATCCTCAACCCGAACCGCAATCCCGGTCTGACGCGTCGCGAGGCGGAAGATGTCTTTCGTCACTGGCTGGGCGTGACGCATATCGTGTGGCTGCCGGGCTCTTCGCTCGACACGATCACCGATGGTCATGTCGACGGCACCGCATGCTTCGTGCGGCCCGGCGTGTTGCTCGCGACAGGGGCCGGCGGCGACGACGAATGGTCACGTGAGACGAGAGAGAACTTGCGGGCGCTGCGGCTTGCGCGCGATGCGGGTGGACGGCCCTTCGAGATCGGCTTGCTACCGTCTCCCGACTTCGAAGCCCTTCCCGCCAACGTTGCACAAGACCCCGACTTTGCGCCGGAGTATGTGAACTTCTATCTGCCCAATGGCGGTGTTGTGATGGCGTCGTTCGGCGATCCAATGGGCGACGCGCGCGCACGCGACGTCGTGCAGCAAGCCTTCCCGGACCGACGCGTCGCGCAGGTGCCGCTTCGCGGGATCGCGCGGCGCGGAGGCGGCATTCACTGCTGCACGCAACAGCAACCGGCAGCCGCCCTGCCCTGAGCCGTCGTCCGCCTTAACTCGACGCCACACGACGCTTGCGAGGCGCAGCCACCTTCACTGACGCCCCCGCCTTCGCACCGGCCGTCTTCGGCTTCACTGACGTCTTGCTGGCCGTCTTCGCCACAACCTTCCCCTCGCCCGCCGCCTTGCGTGTTGCACGCTTCGGCGCAACGGCATCCACGGTCGGCGAGGCTTTCACCGCAGCCGACTTGCGACGCGGCATCTGCGGCGCACCCGCCCCGAGTTGCGAGCGCACGCGCTGCTGCATGTCCGCGATATCCGAATCGAGAATCAGACGGCCACGCAACTTCCCATTCATGCGCTTGATATAAGTGCGCGCCTCCTGCATGTGGAAGTGCATGAGTTCGCGCACACGCTGTGCGTCGCCCGCGCGCGCAGCGTCGGTAATCTCGCGATGGATGTTGACGTTCGCCGTGCCGAACTTCTCATGCTCGCGTCGCGGCGTCTCGTTGCCGAACACGATCAACTGACGAATCATCTCGTTGACGAGTTCGCAGGTGAATCGCAGAAAGCTGTTGGGATTGGCGGCCGCGAGAATGTCGTGAAAGTCCACATCGGCCTGACGTTGACGCAGCAACTCGCGTCGGTCGTGCGACGCCGGACTGCAACACGCCATGTTGTGCTCAAGCGCCTCGAAGTCGGCTTCGGTCAGATGCGGCACCGCCCCCGCGGCCAGCTCCGGCTCGAGCAACTGACGCACCGTATAGATGTCGTCGATGCTCACTTCCTTGAAGAAGAGATAGTTCTGCATGAGCTGGAACGTGCGCTCGAGCGGCACCTCCACCACCATGCCGCCGCCCGACGGCCCCGTGCTCACCTTGATGAGCCCCTGCACTTCGAGCGACTTGAGCGCTTCGCGAATGGTGCTCTTCGACACCCCGAACATCTGCTGCAATTCCACTTCGCGCGGCAAACGATCGCCGGGCAGCAGATTGCCCTCGGTAATCAGACGCTTGATGGCTTCGGCAACGAGATCGCCGCGTTTTTGCTGTTTGATTTCCAACGGCTCTCGCACCAGTTGCGCATCCAATGCCATGTAGCGCCTCAAAAGGGGTCTGTTCACACGAATTTCGGTCTGTGCCGCCTCGGAATTTTTTCCGATTGACACTCCAAAGCATTATACCTACGATCAAATCCATCCTATTTATCATTATAAATATGACGAATAGGGATAAGGCCCCGGACGTCGCAAGTCGTTACTGTCAGGTCGCTGCCTCGGATCTCTCTCAGGTCTTTGGCCGGTCAGCGTGTGACGCGCTGCACGTTGGCACCCCATGAACGATTGCTCTCTTCCCTGGAGACCCAATTGAATCGTCGTGAACTGTTGAAGCTCGCCGCTGCGGCGTCTCTGCCTGGCTCCCTATTCACCGCTCGCGACGTGTTCGCGCAAAGTACCGGCGCCATTCAATTGGCCTGTCCGGTGCCGATGTCCGGTCCGTTCGCCGCCAACGGCAAGTTCGCCGATCTCGGCATGAAACTCATCGTCGAGCAGTACGGCAAAGTGCTTGGCCGACCGCTCGCTTACACCACACTCGACACAGAGGGTAAACCCGCCACGGCCATCCGCCGCGTGCAGGAAATCGCGCAGCAAAAGGGCGCGCGCTTCTTCGCGGGCGGCATTCTGTCGTCCGAGGCGCTTGCGATGGGCAAGGAAGCCGAGAAGGCCGGCGGCATCTTCATCACCACCGCCGGTGCCGACGAAATCACGGGCAAGGACTGCAACAACGCCACGTTCCGCTGGTCCGTGCCGACCTTCGGCGCCATCGAGCAGACGGTGCGTCCGCTGATCGAATCGATGCCCAAGGCCAAGCGCTGGTACACGATCACCCCGCAATACGTCTTCGGCGAGGGCTTGCTCACCGCCGCGAAGAACATCTTCAAAGAGAAGGGCATCGAGCACGTCGGCAACAGCTATCACTCGCTCACGGAGAAGGAATTCTCCGGCTATCTCACGAACGCCGCGGCCGCCAAGCCCGACGTGCTGCTCATTCTGAACTTCGGCTCGCAATCATCCGACACGCTGCGTCAGGCGATCAGCTTCGGCATGAAGAAGAACTGCACGATCCTCATGGCATGGGCTTCGGGGCTGGAGCAGTTCGAGACGCTCGGTGCCGATCTGTGCGATGGCGTGTACTTCGGCGCGCAGTACTGGCACGCCGTGGCGGCACCGCTGAACCTCGATCTCGTCAAACGCACGCAAGACCGCTTCAAGCAGAACCCGAACTACAGCCTCGCCGGTTCGTACATCTGCACGAAGCTCATGCTCGACGGCATGGTCAAGGCCGGCAGCGCCGACCCGAAGGCGGTCATCGCCGCGATGGAAGGCATGAAGTACGACGGCCTCACGGGTCCGGAAGAGATCCGCAAGGGCGACCATCAGGTACTCAAGAACTACTATCTGCTCAAGGGCAAGGCGAAGTCGAAGATGAAGAACGCCGACGACTACGCCGACATTGTCAGCGCCGGGAAATCGTTCCTGCCGCTCGACAAGACCGAGTGCAAGATGGCCTGACGAAGCAGCGCTCGCGCTGATTGAAGTGTCGCCCGCGGGGACGCCTTGCCGTCCCCGCATGCGTCGTCTGTGCTGCGCGGCGAAAGCCGCGTGGCGCACGGTGCTCCACGTCCACTCAAGCTCTCCGGGACGCGCATGAACGTCTATTTGCTGCAAGTCATCAACGGCGTCGGGATCGGGATGTTGTACTTCCTGCTCGCCGTCGGGTTATCGATCATCTTCGGCCTGCTGCGCTTCGTGAACTTCGCGCACGGTGCCTTCTATCTGCTCGGCGCGTATTTCTGTTATCAGGCACTGCAATGGGGCCTGTCGTTCTGGGTCGCGCTGATCATCTGTCCGATCGTCGTCGCTGCGCTCGCCTGGATCGCCGAGAAAGTCTTGCTCTCGCGTATCTACGAGAAGGCGCACGAATTCCACATCCTTGTGACGGTCGGCCTCGCGCTGGTCGTGCAGGAACTCGTCATCATCATCTGGGGCCCGTTGGGCGATAACGTCGCCGTCCCCGAAGTACTCGACGGTGTCGTGATGTGGGGCAACTTCATCTATCCGAAGTACCGCCTCTTCCTCATCGGCTTTACCGCCGTCTTCGCCGCCGTGCTCTGGTGGCTGCTCGAAGGCACACGCCTGGGCAGCGCGGTCCGCGCGGGCAGCGAGTCGTCCGAGATGGTGTCGTTGCTCGGCATCAATGTGTTCCGGGTGTTCAGTCTTGCCTTCGCGCTCGGTGCGGGCACCGCCGCATTGGCCGGCGTACTGGCGGCCCCCGTGCGCGGCGTCGAGCCGTTCATGGGCATCGAAGCACTGGGCATCGCCTTCGTGGTGGTCGTCATCGGTGGCATGGGCAGTTTCGCCGGTGCGCTCGTCGGTGGTCTGGTGATCGGTATCGTGCAGAGCCTGATGAGCACGATCTGGCCGGAAGGCGCACGACTGATGATTTACGTGGCGATGGCAGCCGTGCTGCTCATGCGTCCGCACGGCCTGCTCGGGAGGGGATGATGCTGGTACGTTACCGTTTTTGGCTGCTCGCCGCCGCCGTCACACTGATCCTGCCGGTCACGCTGTCGTCAGGCACACTCGCCACCGAAGTGCTCGTCTACGCGCTCGCCGTGCTCGGCTGTAATCTGCTGCTCGGCTACACCGGTCTGCTCTCGTTCGGTCAGGGCATCTTCTTCGGTCTGGGGAGCTACACGCTGGGCATCATGCTCACGCGCACTGCGCTGCCCATGCCGATCGCCATCGTCGCATCGATCTTGCTGGGGGCCGTGATCGCGGCCGTCGTCGGTAGTTTTGCGATCCGGCAGAAGGGCACTTACTTCGTGATGCTCACCCTCGCGTGCGCGCAGATGTTCTATTTCTTCGCGTACACCGCGACGGACTGGACCGGCGGCGACAACGGGCTGCTCGACATCCCGCGCAAGTCGCTCACGCTCGGCGGCAAAACGCTGATTCCGCTCGAGACGCCCTGGCAGTTCTACACCTTCGTCGCGGTGGTCTTCCTGATCGTCTTCGCGGCACTGCTTCGGGTGGCCGATTCGGTATTCGGCCGCACGCTGCTGGCCATTCGTGATAACGAGACCCGCGCGGCCGCCATCGGCTATCACGTGAAAACGTTCAAGCTGGTCGCGTTCGCGATTTCGGGGGCTGTCACCGCACTGGCGGGCGCCTTGCACGCCTTGATGACCGGCATCGCGCCGCTGTCGAACATCGAGTACCACACGAGCGAGATGATCCTCGTGATGACGGTGATCGGCGGTACCGGCAATCTGTTCGCGTCGGTCTTGGGCGCGGCGTTCTACGTGCTCGCGGCCGACTGGCTCTCTACGCTCTGGCCGCGCTGGCTGCTGTTGCTCGGCCTGTTGCTCATTGCCGTGAGCCTGTTCATGCATCGCGGACTGTGGGGCGTGGGGGAATCGCTGTGGTACCGCATTATCGGCAAGCGCAGCGACGGCGACGCCAACGGCAAACTGGATACGCAGGGAGATGCCACATGAGCAACGCGTCCAACGTGCTTATCGAAGCTACCGGCATCGTCAAGCGCTACGGCAAGTTCACGGCGTTGCATGGCGTGGACCTTCGCGTGGCGCCGCGCACGGTGCACTCCGTCATCGGACCGAACGGCGCGGGCAAGACCACGCTGTTCCACATGCTTACCGGCACGGTGCCGGTCTCGGGCGGTCGTATCGTGTTCGACGGTCACGATGTCACGACCGAAGCCGATTACCGGCGTGTGCAGCGCGGCATCGCGCGCTCGTTTCAGGTGACGGCGCTGTTCCAGAACCTGTCGGTGCGAGAGAACCTGCGTCTGGCTGCGCTGGGCGTCACGCCGCGCCGCGCGCTCTCGTGCTGGCGCAAGGCGGAGGGCCCGCGTGCCTGCGCGTCCGTCGTTGACGACGTGCTCACGCGGCTCGCCCTCACGCGTCATGCGAACACCGCAGCGGGCGCGCTCTCGCACGGACAGCAACGCCGGCTCGAAGTCGGCATGGCGCTGGCGGCGCGTCCCAAGGCGATCTTTCTCGACGAGCCAACGTCCGGCATGGGTATCGACGATCTGGACGACATGAAGCAACTCATTCGTGGCCTGCGCGACGATCACACGGTAGTGCTCATCGAACACAACATGAACATCGTGATGGACATCTCCGACACGATCACCGTCATGCAGCAGGGTCGTGTGCTGGTCGAAGGCAAGCCGGACGCCATTCGGGCCGACGACCGCGTGCGCGCCGCCTATCTCGGCAACATGATTACCGGAGGCCGCGCATGATTCTCGACGTCGCAGGCATTCACAGCTACTACGGCAAGAGCCACATCCTGCAAGGCGTGACGCTAAGCGTCGGCGATGGTGAACTCGTCACGCTGCTGGGCCGCAACGGCGCGGGCAAATCGACCACGCTCAAGACCATTGCGGGCGCGGTGACGCCCAAGGCCGGCACCATCTCGTTTCTGGGCAAACCCGTCGCCGGACAGCCCGCGCACCGCATCGCTGCGCGCGGCGTGTGCTTCGTACCCGAGCATCGCGGCATCTTCAAGCTACTCACGGTGGAAGAGAACCTCAAGCTCGGCGCGCGACGCGATTCGCCGTGGCAGCTTGCCGACATCTACCGCATCTTTCCGCGCTTGCAGGAGCGTCGCAAAAATGGCGGCGCGCAATTGTCCGGCGGCGAACAGCAGATGCTGGCAATCGGCCGCGCGCTGATGAATCATCCGCGCCTGCTCATGCTCGACGAACCCGTCGAAGGGCTGGCACCGGTGATCGTCGAGGAGATCGTGGCGCAGTTAAAGCTCATCAAGCAAGCGGGCGTGGCCATCCTGCTCGTCGAACAGAATCTGGAAGTCTGCACGCAGCTTGCCGACCGGCATTACATCGTCGAGCAAGGCGTGATCGTGTATGGCGCGGACAACGCCGCGTTTCTCGCCGACGAGGTCGTCAAGGACCGTTACCTCGGCGTGGGCGTGGCGTGAGCCGCGCGGCCCTCATTCCCCCGACGCGCGTCGTCAAGCCGCTAGGCGAGCGCGCCATTCTGCCAACGCATGCGTCAGCGTGAATCGCGCGGCGCAGGCTCTGAAGGACTTGTGAACATGGAACGTCTCGATCAACCGGCTGCCACAGTGCGCGTCGACGGCGCGCGCCTGTGGGACAGCCTCATGCAACTCGCGCAAATCGGCGCGACCGCGAAGGGCGGTGTCTGCCGCCTCGCGCTGACCGATCTCGACCGGCAAGGTCGCGATCTGTTCGTCTCGTGGGCGAAGCAGATCGGCTGCACGGTGCGTGTCGACGCCATCGGCAACATCTTCGCGCGCCGCGCCGGACGCAACAACGCGCTGCCGCCCGTCATGACCGGCAGCCACATCGACACCCAGCCGACCGGCGGCAAGTTCGATGGCAACTACGGCGTGCTCGCCGGACTGGAAGTGCTGCGCACCCTCAACGACAACGGCATCGTGACGGACGCGCCGCTCGAAGTTGCCGTGTGGACCAACGAAGAGGGTTCGCGTTTCGTCCCCGTGATGATGGGCTCCGGCGTCTACGCGGGTGCCTTCACGCTCGATCATGCGCTCGCGCAGAAGGATCACGACGGGGTGAGTGTGGCTGAGGCGCTGCGCGCCATCGGCTACGCCGGTGCGGAATCGGCCGTGGGTCAGGCGGGCGCCGTCGGGGCGTACTTCGAAGCCCACATCGAACAAGGTCCGGTGCTCGAAGCCCATGAGAAAACCATCGGCGTGGTGCAGGGCGCACTCGGCCAGCGCTGGTACGACGTGACCTTCACCGGCATGGAGGCACATGCGGGCCCCACACCCATGGAATTGCGCCGCGACGCGTTGCTCTCGGCCGCACAATTGATTCAGGCAGTCAACCGCATTGCGTGTGAGCACGCGCCGCACGCACGTGGCACGGTCGGCTGGGTCGACAACTATCCGAACTCGCGCAACGTCATTCCAGGTCGCGTGAAACTCTCCGTCGATCTGCGCGCCGCCGACGACGCCACGCTCGACGCGCTCGATGCGAAGCTGCGCGCCGAATGCGCCGCGTTGAGCGCGAAGGGCATCGATGTCGCGATCGAGCCAGTCGTGTACTTCCCGCCGCAACCCTTTGCGCCGGAACTCGTAGGCGCGATTCGTGACGGCGCGAAAGCGCTCGGCCTGTCGTCGATGGATGCCATCAGCGGCGCAGGGCACGACGCGGTGTATCTCGCCCGTGTGGCCCCGACAGCGATGATCTTCGTGCCGTGCAAAGACGGCATCAGCCACAACGAAATCGAAGATGCCGATCCGGTGCATCTCGAAGCCGGGTGCAACGTGCTGTTGCAGGCGATGCTGCAACGCGCCGGAGGTGCCGCATGAAAGTCATGATCGCGCGGATGAATCACGAGACGAATACGTTCTCGCCCGTCCCCACGCCGCTCGAAGCGTTCGGCAATCACGGGCCGACGTATGACGAGGCCGCCTATCGCGACAACAAGGGGATGCGCACGGCAATGGCCGCGTTCATCGATCTGGCCGAGGCCGCAGGCGCCGAAATGGTGACACCCGTCTCCGCCGGCGCCAACCCCAGCGGCCCGGTGGCGGCGAGCGCCTATGACGAGCTGTGCCGCCGGATCGTGGCAGCGGCGAAGGGCGTCGACGCGATCCTGCTCGACCTGCACGGTGCGATGGTCGCCGAGAACAGCGACGACGGCGAAGGCGACCTGCTCGAGCGCGTGCGTGCCGCCGCGCCCGATACGCCGATTGCCGTGGCGCTCGACCTCCATGCGAACGTCACGCCGAAGATCGTGACGAATGCCGACATCGTCGTGGGCTTCAAGACGTATCCGCACGTCGATATGTACGAGACCGGCGAGCATGCGGGACGTCTCCTGTTCGAAATGCTCTCGGGAAAACGCCGTCCGAAGGTGGTGTGGCAACAGCCGCCGCTCATGGTGCACTCGCTGCGCAGCACCAGTCACGGTGGCGCGATGAAGCGCGCCCTCGACGCCGCCCGTCGTGCCGAAGCCGAGGAGGGCATTCCGGCAGTGTCGGTGTTCTCAGGTTTCTCGCTCGCCGACATTCCCGCGCCGTGCATCAGCATCGTAGTGACGGCGGACGACGGCGAGGCGGGTGTGGCGCGCGCACAGGCCGTCGCGGATCGCATCGCCGCGCAGGCTTGGGACGAGCGCGACGGCTTCGTCTATCGCAGCGCGCCGCTGGCCGATTCGATTGCGCAAGCGAAGCAGTTGGCCGAAGGGGCCGACAAGCCGGTGCTGCTGCTCGATCACAGCGACAACTGTATGTCGGGTGGCACCTGCGACACGATGGACGTGCTCGAAGCCGCGCTCGCGGGCGGGCTGACAGGCATCGGCGTCGGACCGGTGTGCGATCCGGAAGCCGTGGCGACGTTGATCGCCGCAGGCGAGGGTGCCGAAGTCACGCTGGCCGTCGGCAACAAACGTCCGCTGACGCAGTTGGGCATTACCAAGACGCCGCCGCTCCTCACCGGCATCGTGCGCAAGATCAGCGACGGTGAGTATGTGGTGAGCGGGCCGACGTACACCGGCCAGCGCTGCTATATGGGTCGCACGGTGCTGTTCGACATCGGCGCGGCACGCATCGTGGTGACGGAACGCACGCATGAGCCGTGGGATCACGGCGTGTTTACGTGTGTCGGTCTCGATCCGCGCAGCGAACGCTTCCTGCTGCTCAAGTCGCGCATGTATTGCCGTCCGGTGTTCGTGCCGATCTCGGCAGGCCTCGTTGAATGCGACAGCGACGGCGTGACCAGCTCGAACTACGCGCTGTTTCCGTTCTCGCGCGTGAACCGACCCGTGTATCCGCTGGATCAGGATGCAACGTTCGCGCGTTCATAAAGAAAAAGGCGACGACGGAATTCGTCGTCGCCTCTTCGGCAGCGCCTGACTTCAGCGAACGCTTACTCGTCGAGCACCTTGTTGCCGGTTTCTTCGAACATCGACACGGCGATGAGCGAGATGATCACGCAGACGATCATGTACCAGGCCGGAGCCATCTTGTTGCCGGTCACGCGAATCAGCCAGCCCGCGACGAGCTGTGCGGTACCGCCGAACACCGAGACGGCAATCGCATACGCGCTCGACATGTAGCCCGCACGCAAATGCTTCGGGAAGTTCTCCGGCATCAGCGCGTAAGCCGGCGCCGAACCCATCGTGTAGCAAAGCATCAGCACGATCAGTGCGGCGAGCACGACCGGCAGCGACGGGAAGTGCGTCATGACCCAGAACGCCGGATACAGCAGCACGATAAGGCCCACGCGGCCGATGATCGTGAGCGGCTTGCGGCGGCCCATCTTGTCCGACCATGCGCCGTAGATCGGGCACATCACCAGCGAGATCGTGCTGGCGGCAACACCCGCGAGCATCGACATCTTCGGCGGCAGACCCAGGTACTGAATGCAGTACGTCGGCATGTAATACATCATCACGTACGTCGACACCGACATCCCCATGATCGAGAAGATCGTGAGGAACCAGTTACGCACGTACACGCCATGCTTGGGATCGTCGCGACCGGCAACGGTCTTCGGCTTCGGCGGCTCTTCCTGAATGTGACGGCGCAGGTAGATACCGACCGGTGCGATCAACGTGCCCAGCAGGAACGGGATACGCCAGCCCCAGCTGTGCATGGTCTCGTCGGAGAGCAGGAAGCCGAGGCTTGCGGCCAGACCCGAGCCGAGCAGGGCGGCTGCGCCCTGACTCGCCAACTGCCAGCTTGCGCGGAAGCCACGGCTTTTCGCGCCGCCCATTTCCAGCAGCGTGGCCGTTGCCGCGCCGAACTCGCCACCTTGCGCGAAGCCCTGCAGCAAACGGGCACCGACAATCAGCAGCGGCGCCGCCAGACCGATCTGTGCATACGTCGGCGCAAGACCGATGGCCACCGAACCGAGCGCCATCAGGCCGATAGTCAGCGTGAGCGCCGGCTTGCGGCCGGCACGGTCTGCATAGCGGCCGATCACGATGCCGCCGAGCGGGCGCATCACGAAGCCCACCGCAAACACGGCGAATGCGAGCAGCGACGACGTGATGGGGTCATCCGCCGGGAAGAACTGCTTGCCGATGGTCAGCGCGAAATAGCTGTAGACCGTGAAGTCGAAGAACTCCAGCAGGTTGCCGATAACCGCCGCGAAAACGATCTTGCGTTGTTGCGAAGGGCTCATCTGCGCCGGCTGCGCGCCGTCAGCCGGGAACGATTGCGTTGCGATGCTCATGCGCGGTCCTTGCTAAGAAATCGTTCGACCAGACGCGTCCAGAAGGCGGCACCGATGGTCAGATTGTCGTCGTTGAAGTCGTACTTGGCGTTGTGCAGCATCGGCTTGCCTTCGCCGTTGCCCAGGCGAATGAAGCAGCCCGGCACCTTCTGCAGGTAGTAAGCGAAGTCCTCGCTGCCCGCGATCGGCGGGAACGGCGAGATGATGTGCTCGACACCGACCAGCTCTTCGGCCACGCTGCGCGCGAATTCGGTCTCTGCCTCGCTGTTCACGAGCACCGGATACCCGCGGATGTACTCGATGTCGGCGCTCGCGCCGTAGCCTTCCGTATGCGACTTCACCAGCGCACGGATGCGCTCTTCGAGCGTGGCGCGCACCTTCGGGGAGAACGAGCGCACGCTCATTTCCATCGTGGCGTCTTCAGGAATCACGTTCGGCGCAAAACCGGCGTGGAACGTACCAACCGTGACCACAGCGGCTTCAGTCGGATCGATGCTGCGCGCGACCACGGTTTGCAGCGCCATCACGAGGCCGCTGCCGATCACCACCGGATCGATGGCCAGATGCGGACGAGCGGCATGGCCGCCGCGGCCGTGAATACGGATCTTGACGGTGTCGCACGCCGCCATCAGCGGGCCGGCGCGGAAACCGAACGTACCCGTGGCTACGCCCGGATGATTGTGCAGACCGAAGATCGCTTCGCACGGGAAGCGCTCGAACAGGCCGTCGGCAATCATCTGCTCGGCGCCGCTGTTCGAACCGGCTTCTTCCGCCGGCTGGAAAATCAGATTGACGGTGCCGTCGAAATTGCGCGTCTTCGCGAGATGTTGTGCCGCGCCCAGCAGCACGGTCGTGTGACCGTCGTGGCCGCACGCGTGCATCTTGCCGTCGTGCACGCTGGCGTAGGCCAGACCGGTCTGCTCGTGAATCGGCAGCGCGTCCATGTCGGCGCGCACGCCCACGGTGCGAGCGCTGGTGCCCACGGTGAGCGAGGCCACAACGCCGTGACCACCGACGTTACGCGTGACCTGATAACCCCAGCTTTCGAGCTTCTCCGCCACGTAACGCGACGTATCGACTTCCTCGTAAGACAGCTCGGGGTGTTGGTGGATATGGTGACGAATGTCGGCCAGCTGCTCACGCGCTTCGGCCAGATCACCGACTTCGCAATAGCGAATCTCGCTCATCGGGGGCTCCTCTCTTTTTGAATAACGCGGAGTATTGCACCGACGAAAATTCGCACCCATGACGCAAACCACGTCAAAATGTTGCTCTCAAGTCAACAGTCGGGTGTGCCGTCATATCGAGAGGATGTCGGTATCGGTGGTGAAAACCGGCGTAATTTCAACGACTTGACGAGATGCGTCGGCGTGTTCGACGCCACGGATAGTGGCCGCCGGGGCAACGCCGGTCAGGTCCGGCGTATTCCCTCCAATGCAACGGTGAAGCAAACATGACCAACGAGTCCTGGATGGACGACATCGGCGAGCGTCCGCTCAAATACCTTGCCGAAATTGCTGCAACAGGCGGCGTGCGCATGGCCGCCGAGGCGCTGGGCGTGAATCCGTCCGTGGTCAGCCGGCAGGTCGCAGCACTCGAGCGCCGTCTGCGCTTTCCGCTGATCGAGCGGCGCGGACGCAATGTGAGCGTCACCGAGATCGGTCAGGTGCTCATCGACTATTACCGCGACGGCCAACGCCGTCAGCGTGACCTGTCGGCACGGCTGGAGGAATACCGGCATCTGAAGCGAGGCAAGGTGGCCATCGGCGTCGGAGAAGGCTTTATCGGCCGCCTCATCGCCCAGGCGTTGCAGCGTTTCTCGAAGAGCTATCCGGACATCCTCGTCGAAATCCGCTCCGGCCCGACACCCGTGGTGCTCTCGCTCGTGCGCGACGACGTGGTGGACATCGGTCTGTGCGCGCGCTCGGCCGACGACCCCGCGATGCGCATTCATCCGTTTGCAGCGAAGGCGCTGTGCGCCGTGGTCGCACCCACGCATCGTTTCGCGACCATGGCGAGCGTGCCGCCTTCGGAGCTGGTGCACGAGCGGCTCATCTTCATGACCGAGGCACACGGCGTGCAGCACTTCGTGCACTCGGTACTCGACACCGCACGCCTGAACGTAATTCCCGCGTATCGCGTCGATCTGTTCAACACGGCACAGACGCTCGCGGCCGCCGGCCTCGGTGTGGCGTTCATGTCGGCGATCACCGCGCGACGCGGCCTCGAACTCGGTGAACTGGTGGCCGTACCCATCGACCATCCGATTGCTACCGGCTTCTCCAGCCAGATGATGACCCGCGTGGGACGCCGTCTGTCGCCCGCTGCCGATCACCTCTGGAAACAACTCGCCCAGAGCCTTGCCCACCGCTGATTGACGCGTGCGGCGAAGCCTGTCGCCGCAGATGGCGTATTATCGGCCGGGTGTTGGATATTCCTGCCTGTTAGATGACGACCGACTCGAACCAACCCGCCCACCGGCGACTCCGTGCGCGCTTTGTCGCGATCTCCTGGCGCGATCTCGCCGTGTCCTTCGGCCCTGTCGTGCTCGTCTCGATAGCGGCCATCTGGCTTGCCGTGTGGCTCGTGAAGCCAGCGCCGCCACGCACCGTGACCCTGAGCGCCGGCCCGGAAGGCAGCTCCTTCTGGACCGCCGCGCAGCGGTACAAGACGATCCTCGCGCGCGATGGCATCACGCTCAACGTCCTCACTTCCGAAGGCTCTCGCCAGAACGTCGAGCGACTTGCCGACGAGAAGCAGGACGTTGACCTCGGGCTGGTGCAGGGTGGTGTGTCGCAAGGCCTCAATGTCGACGGCCTCGTCTCCCTCGGCAGTGTCTTCTACGCGCCGATCTCCGTGTTCTATCGCGGCGAACGCGTCACCAAGCTCTCCGACTTCGCGGGCAAACGTATCGCCATCGGCCGTGAGGGCAGTGGCGCCCGCGCGCTGTCGCTCACCCTGCTCAAGGCGAACGGCATCGAGCCGGGCGGCCCCATCAAGTTGACCGCCTACGACGGACAGGAGGCCGCGCAAGCGCTGGTCGACGGTCGCGTCGACGTCGCCATGCTCACCGGCGACACCGCCACCGGCCCGACGATGGGCAAGTTGATTCGCACGCCCGGCGTGCATCTGATGGACTTTGCACAAGCCGATGCCTACACGCGCCGCTTCACCTATCTGAATCAACTCACGTTGCCGCGCGGTGTCTTCGACCTCGGACGCAACCTCCCGGCGCAACCGGTGCATGTGATTAGTCCGACCGTCGAACTCGTGGCGCGCGACAGTCTGCACCCGGCGCTGTCCGACCTGCTGATCGAAGCTGCGAAGGAAGTGCACGGCAAGGCCAATCTGTTGCAGCGTGCCGGCGAATTCCCGTCCGCTCAGGTACACGAATTCCCGATCTCCGACGACGCCGCGCGCTACTACCAATCGGGCAAGGGCTTCCTGTACCGGCATCTGCCGTTCTGGATTGCGAGCCTCGCCGACCGCATCGTCGTACTGCTCGTGCCGATCATCGTCGTGCTGATTCCGGCCTTCCGGCTGGTGCCCTCGCTGTATAGCTGGCGAGTGAAATCGCGGCTATACCGCTGGTACGGCGCGCTGATCGCGCTCGAACGCGAAGCGCTTGCCGACGACGCCCACACCGAATACCGGAGCCTGCGCCAACGGCTCGACGCCATCGAAGCCGCCGTCAACCGACTGAAGATTCCGCTCGCCTATGCCGACCAGTTCTACGTGCTGCGCGAACACATCGGCTTTGTGCGCCAGCGGCTCGACGCCATGAACGCGGAACCGGGTGCGGCCGGTGTAGCGGGTGTAGCGGGTGTAGCAGGTGACGACGCAGGCCGGCAAGCCGGCGGGGTGCCTCCCGCCACCGGCGAGGAAAGCGTGCGGGGCGCCTGAGCATCTCAAAGAAATGCTTATGCGATTCATAATCCGCACAAGCTTTTCTTATGAACTGACGAAGCGCAAACTGCTGACAGTCATGGGCTGGCAACATCGACATTCCGGCATTTCTACATTCTGATGTCGCGGCCCGTCGTGAAATCCAACGTCTTGGTCCGTTCGTATGCCGTCGTCCTCTTCCGCTTCGCATTCCTCTCACTCCCACGCGTCCGGCGCGCCGCAACGCGTTGGCGTCGAACTGGCGCCTTGCGCATGCACGGTGCGTCCCGTGCGCGACGACGATCTGCCCGCCATCACAGCCATCTACGCCCATCACGTGCGCACGGGAACGGCGTCGTTCGAGGAGGTGCCGCCCGACGAAGCCGAGATGCGGGTACGTTGCGCGAAGGTGCTCGACGCCGGACTGCCGTATCTCATCGCCGAACGCGACGGTAAATTGCTCGGCTACGCGTACGCCACGCATTACCGGCCGCGCTCGGCGTATCGATTCACGCTTGAAGACTCGGTGTATATCGCCGCCGATGCGACCGGCCAAGGCGTGGGCCGCGCGCTGCTGCTCACACTCATCGCGCGCTGTGAAGGCGGCCCGTGGCGGCAACTGATCGCAAACGTCGGCGACAGCAGCAACGCGGCGTCTCTCGCCCTGCACACGGCATGTGGTTTCATGCCGGCGGGCGTGCTCAAGTCCGTCGGCTTCAAATTCGGCCGCTGGATCGACACCGTGCTCATGCAACGCCCGCTCAGCGCAGGCGACACGACACTGCCGGAGTGAGCCGGGCGTCGCCTCAAAACGGCGACGCGCGATCCAGTTCCTTGTAGTGACGGAAGATGCCGGTGGTGTTGAACGGAATGCGTCGCGGCGACTTCAGATAGGCGACAATCCGCGACTCGCGAGCCACAGCGTCGTGCGCCGCCTGACAGCGTGGAAACGCCTTGGCGAATCCCGACATCGCACGCGGAAACGCGTAACGCAACCCTTCGATGACCTGAAACAGCGAGAGGTCCGCGTAGGACATCGCGTCTTCGGAAAGCCAGCCGCCCGCGTGCGGATTGTTCGCCAGCACACGTTCGAAGTAGCCGAAGAATTTCGGCAGACGGTAATCGATCAGATCCGCCGTGCGCTTGCGCGCTTCCGCCCGTTGATTGCTGTAGTACAGCCGGCTCGCGATGGGATGATGGCCGTCGTGCACTTCGGCCACGAGATCGGCAATGGTGAGTTGCAACTGATTGACCCAACGCCGCGCGCGAGGCGACTCGCCCACGAGGCCGAGCAGCGGCCCGAGATACGCGAGGATGTTGGCCGTCTGCCCGATCAGTTCGTCACCCACGCGCAGGAAGGGCGGCGCGTAGGGCGGGTCCATGCACGCGGGATCGTCCATCGTGTGCAGCAGGCCGTCCATGCCCTGTGCGGGCGCGTCGCCCTGCACGATCTCCACATACGGCGTGCCGGTGGCCTCAAAGGCGAGGCGGACAAACTCGCCGCGCCCTTGCAGGCCCGGCCAATAGAACAGCTCGAAGGTCATGCACCCTCCTCAGGCTCAGGAAGCGCCCGGCTGCATCTCCACGCGATTCTTGCCCTGCTGTTTGGCGCGATAGAGCGCCAGATCCGCCGACTCGATCAACGAGGTCGACGCCATGTGTGTGCGCGGCACCAACGCCGCGCCCCCGAGGCTGATCGTCACGTGGCGGCCATTGGCCGAGCCCACGTGCGGAATCGCCATCGCGTCGATCCGGGCGCGCACTTTTTCCGCAATCACGGCCGCACCGGTGGCCGACGTGTTCGGCAAGACCATCACGAACTCTTCGCCGCCGAAGCGCGCAGCGAGATCGGCCGGACGCGACGCCGCATCGGCAATCGTGCTGGCAACGCGACGCAGCACGTCATCGCCTGCGATGTGGCCGTACGTATCGTTATAGATCTTGAAGTTGTCGACGTCGATCATCAGCAGCGCCATCTCACGCTGCTCGCGCAACGCGCGACGCCACTCCGCGCCGAAGTACTCGTCGAAATAGCGGCGGTTCGCCAGCCCCGTGAGGCCGTCGGAATGCGTGAGCCGCTGCAACTCCAGATTCGTTTCCAGCAATTGCTGCTGACTCTCGCGCAGCGCGCGGTACGCCTCGTCGCGCTGAAGCAGGTTCATGTACGAGCGCGAGTGATAGCGAATGCGGGCGACCAGTTCGATGGTGTCGGGCAGCTTGACCAGATAGTCGTTCGCCCCCGCCGCGAACGCTTCGCGCTTGATCGTCGACTCTTCCTTCGTCGAGAGCACGATGATCGGAATGTCTCGCGTGAGAGGACTGGCGCGATACTGCCGCACCAGCGACAGACCGTCGGTACCCGGCATCACGAGATCCTGCAGGATCACGGTCGGACGTGTCTGTTCCGCCACCCGCAGCGCGTCGTCGGGATTCGAGCAGTAATGGAAGTCGATGTTCGCTTCGCCGGCCAGCGCCCGACGGATCGCTTCGCCGACCATCGCCTGATCGTCGACGAGCAACACCATCGCCGACGAATCGTTCAGGCTGCTTTCGCCACCGGTCGTTTGTGCCGCAGGCACGGATTGGCGTGGGGTCGTCGTCATGTTTTGCTTCCTGTCATACGGTTCCAAACAACGCCACCAATTGCGGCGCAATGGTCGGCAGCGGCAGAATCTCGGACGCCGCGCCCGCTTCGGCTGCCGCTTTGGGCATGCCGTACACGGCGCTCGTCGCGCGATCCTGCGCGATCGTGATAAATCCTTGCGTGCGCATCGCACCGAGCCCGGCCGCGCCGTCGCGCCCCATGCCGGTGAGCAGCACCCCTACCGCGCGGGCGCGCCAGTTATCGGCCACGCTTCGCAGGAAGACGTCGATAGACGGCCGGTACACGGCCTCCTTCGGCTCGTCGGTATATACACAGCGGCCGCTCGCCTCGACACGCAGATGACGGTTGCCGCCCGCGAGCAGCACCACCCCCGCCGTCGGACGCTCGCCGGACTGCGCCAGTCGCACGCTCAGCGATGTCTGCTGATCGAGCCACGTCGCCATGCCCGGAGCGAACGCATCGTCCACGTGCTGCACGACGATCACGCCCGCCGCGAAGTTCGCGGGCAGGCGCCCCAGCAGTGTCGCCAGCGCCGCCGGGCCGCCGGCAGAGGCGCCGATCGCGACCAGCGCGTCCGTGCTCCTGGCCGCAACGGGCGCGACAACGGGTTGCGGCACGCGCGCATCGGCCTGTTGCGCGGCAACGGCTTCGATCTTCGCGAGCAGCGACGACGCCGGGCGTGCCCGACCCGGCGCCCCAAGCACCGGCGTGTCGACGGCGTCCACGGCACCGGCCCCCATCGCATCGAACACCAGGCTCGCGTGATGGCCAACGTCCGACGTCACGATCAGAATCGGGCAGGGGGTGCGACGCATGATCTCGCGCGTGGCGGCCACACCGTCCATGACCGGCATGACGAGATCCATCAGCACGAGGTCGGGCGGCGCAGGCGCACACATCGCCACGGCTTGCGCGCCGTCGTGCGCCACCCAGGCCACTTCGAGACCCGGGCGTTGCGCGAGTGTGCGGCGCAGCGCTTCGACAGCGATGATCGAATCGTTGACGATCCCGATTCTCATGATGCCGACTCCCCGATGAGATCCACCACGGCACGCAGCAGCGCATCGTCGTGGAAGCTGCCTTTCGCGAGGTAATAGTCCGCGCCCGCGTCGAGTCCGCGCTGGCGATCTTCCTCGCGATCCTTGTAAGAAACGATCATGACCGGCAAATCGGCGGTGCGTGCGTCGCGCTTGATGAGCGTGACCAGCTCGATGCCGTCCAGGCGCGGCATGTCGACGTCGGTAATCACCATGTCGAACGTTTCGCTGCGCACGGCGTTCCAGCCGTCCATACCGTCGACGGCAACGCTGACGTCGTATCCGCGCGCCGCGAGCAGTTTGCGTTCGAGTTCGCGCACGGTCAAGGAGTCGTCGACGACCAGCACCCGCTTGCGTCCGCGACCACTGGTCTGCGCGGCCCGCATCGGCAGGCGCTCGAGCGACCCCATCTCCACGGCCTTCGCAATCGAGCGCACCAGATCGGCCGTGTCGATGATGAGCAGCGGCGAACCGTCTTCGGTGAGCGCACCGGCGGCGATGTTGGGCACCTTGCCCAATCGCGAATCCAGCGGCTGCACGACGAGCATGCGCTCGCCGAGGAATTTGTCGACGGCCAGTCCGTAGCGCGCGTCGCCTTCACCGAACACCACCACCGGCTGATCTCCGGCCACCGCGAGCGGCTCGCTGCCGCACAGCACTTGCTGCGCACTCACAAGCCCGATCTGCTTGCCGTCCAGCGTGAAGTGGGGACGGCCTTCGAGCATGTCGATGTGCTCTTGCGGCAGTGCCAGCGTGCGGGACAGGTTCGCGAGCGGCAGCGCGTACGGCTCGCCGTCAATCTCGACGAGCAAGCTGCGCACCACCGAAAGCGTCAGCGGCAGTTGCAGGATGAACTTCGTGCCGCGCCCGGGCGTGTGCTCGATACGCACCGTGCCGCGCACCATCGCCACCATCGCCCGCACCGCGTCGAGTCCGACGCCTCGCCCGGAGACATCCGTCACGGTATCGCGCAACGTGAAGCCGGGCAGCATCAGGAATTCGAGCAGTTCGTTGTCGTCGAGTCGCTGTGCCGTGTCTTGTGTGGCCAGCCCGCGCGCGATCACCGCGCGACGCACGCGCTCGAGATCGATGCCCGCGCCGTCGTCGGCCACGCTGACCAGCAGCAGGCCGGCACTATGCCGTGCGCTGAGCGTGATGACGCCCTCGGCGGGCTTGCCTGCGGCTGTGCGCTCGGCCGGGCTCTCCAACCCGTGGTCGACGGCATTGCGCAGCAGGTGGCCCAGCGGTGCTTCGAGCTGATCGAGAATGTCGCGGTCGACTTGCGTGTCGGCGCCGCGAATTTCGAGTCGCGCCGGTTTGCCCAGCGAGCGGCCGAGATCGCGCACCATGCGCGCGAAGCCCCCCAGCCGGTCGTCGAGCGGACGCATACGGCACGCGAGTGCTTCGTCGTACAGTCGCTGCGACAGTTGCGTCGAGCGCCGGTCGAATTGGTCCAGCTCGTGAATCTGTTCGGCGAGCAACGACCCGCCCACACCGAGTGCGCGTCGCAGATCGGCCAGCGCCGCGAGCAATTGCTGACGATCTTCGTCGGAGCGTCCGGCCGCTTGTGTGAGCGCCGAACTCACCCGGTCGAGCGCATCACCAGCTTCGTGTTGATGACGTTTGAGCCGTTGCAGCGATTGGGCGAACGGTTGCGACCAGCGCGAGGCCACCAGCGCCTCGCTCGATAACCGCAGCAGCCGATTCAGACTGTCCGCCGATACCCGCAGCGCACGCGATGCGCTGTCCGTGCTGTCGTCGCCTTCTCGTGCGTCATAGCCGAGGGGAGTGTCGCGCATGTCGTTCGGCGCGGGCCTCACCGCCGGCTCCTGCACCACGGCGGGCACCGACTCGTGGGCAACGGGCGTCTGCGCCGCCGCCATGCCATAGCTGGCGTAGTCGAATGCTGTCGGCTCGTGTGAGGGAGCGGGCGCCTGCCCTGCATCGCCCGTCAACGTTGCAAGCTGTTCGGTGAACGCGCTGACGAAAGCGTCGATCTCGACTTTGCCGGCCCCCTGCGCCCATCCGGCATCGCGGCCCGGCGGATGCGCCAGACGCATGAGCAGATCCACCCCCTGCAACAGACGGTCGATGACCACGACGTCGAGCACCAGCGCGCCACGCTGCGCGGCGACGAAGGCGTCTTCGAGAACGTGCGCGAGCGAGACACCCGCCTCGACGCCGACGATGCGTGCCGCCCCTTTGAGCGAGTGCGCGGCGCGCATGCAGGCTTCGAGACGCGACGCGTCGGTGGGCGTGCGTTCGAGCACCAGCAACCCGTCGCCGAGCACTTGCGCCTGCGTCTCCGTCTCCATGCGGAACAGGTCGAGCAACGTGGCGTTCTGCAGGTCGTCGCTCATGCGAGACTCCGGTCGAACGCCGCACCGACGCGCAACGGATCGAGTACGCCAACGACATGCTCGCGCCAGCGCAATACCGCGACGGCGAAACCGTCGGTTGCGCCCAAGGTGGTCGCGGGCGCCGCGCCCATTGCCGTTTTGGCGGGTGTGACGGTGCCATGGACTTCCGTCACGGGAAACGCGCTCAGATGGTGTCCATGACGCAGCGCCAGCAGACGCGACGTGCTCACGCGCAAGGTATTCGTCGGTGGGGTCTGCGTTTGCGGTGACGGTTGCACGCCGAGCAATTCGCCCAGCGACAGGCAGGGCACGAGTGCGCCGCGCAAGTTGACCAGTCCCAACAGTGCGCGCTGACGATGCCCGGGTACCGAATGCCAGGCGCGCATCGGCGCAACTTCTTCGATGGTGGAGGCGGGCAGTGCCAGCCATTCGTCCGCCAGACGGAAGAGCAGCAGCGACGGGCCGCGCGCAGTTTCTTCCTCGCCGGGCACCGCGCGCCACGGCGCTGGGTCGACGGGCACGACCGGCAGCCGGTCGAGTAGCTCCGCCGCCTGCCGATGCAACGTATGCGCGTCGACGCTCAGCCTGAAATTCGGATGGCGTTCACCGGACTCGGGACCGGTCTCACGCGCGATTTCGCGATTTGTCATCGATGTCGGGTCCCGTCGCGATGCGCATGGTCATGGGGTTCGGCGGCCTTCGCGCCTGCCTCGCGCTCGGCGCGTCCGGCACGCTCGAGCAGACGTTTGGCGCCTGCGGTATCGCCGCGCGCGTCGATCTGCGCGGCGCAATGCACCAGCGCCTCGTAGTGCCCCGGATCGAGATACAACGCACGACGGTAGTGGACCAGCGCACCTTGCGCGTCGCCTCGCGCGTCTTCGACAAGCCCGAGCAGATATTCCGCCTGCGCGTTGGCGCGATCTGTCGCCAGCACGTTGCGGCACAGCGCCACGGCCTGTACGAAATCGCCTGCGTCGGCGGCAATGCGCGCCTGTTCGAGCCGCTTGCGGATGTCGGCGGTTGTGGTGCCATCTCGCGCCGGCGTCGCCGACGGGGAGGCGGATGACAGTGCGGGAGGCGACGCGGCAAACGTTCGCGCAGCACCGGCAGGCACCACATGATTCGCGGGCGCACGTCGCTGCGCAATCGCGTCGACAGCGCTCGTTCGCGGTGTCGCGCCGAATGCGTCGAGCGTGCCCGCCGCACGCGATACGGCAGCGGTGGCGGTGGCGGGCACCACGTCGCTCACCGGCCCGGTCACGCGGAACGAGAATGCCTGCACGTGTCCGGTCGACGTCATGCCGTTGCTGGTCAACGTGCCGCCCTCGGCCGGTCCGGCAAAGAGCGTCGCGCCCATGCGCATGAGACGCTCGAGC
>JARLJF010000082.1 GCA_031291335.1 Pandoraea sp.
ACGCAGAGGCAGCTTGAGGCGCAGTTGACGCCACGGACGGAAGGGGATCGGGAGAGGGCGCGGCGCACGCCGCTGTTTGATTCGAGCGGGACAGAAGCCGCCGAATAGGTCGAGAGACAGTTGGTGAAACATCGCAACCCCCAATCCCATCACGGCCGGTCAGCGGTGACGGTAAAAAGAATCTGGCGGGGGGCCGGATATGACTACAGGTTGTCGTCTTTTAGATAGGCGACGTGAGGTGAAGCAAAGCTATGCGGCGGCAGCGGTAGTAGCCTTCGCAGCAGCGGTAGCCTTGGGAGTCGCGGTCGGGCGGGCGTCACTTACGTAGGGATGCAACGCTACAATGCGCGGGACGAGGTTGCCATCCATCGATTGCGCCATGGCGAACTCTGCGAAGTACTCACCTTTGGTGGTGTCTTTGGCGACTTCGGGCAGTGGCACAGTGCCGACAACGGATCGAAGGCCATCGCTCGTCTCTTGCCGGATGACGCATTGCGCTGTTCGCATGTCGTAAGGGCGACCGGTCTTGCTTGATATGCCCTCGCGTCTGACGACGCTGAGGATGGTGAGCTTTTGCTTTTGGGCGGGTGCGGTCGGGCTAGCACCGTTTGCGTAAGGCTGTAACGCAAGAATGCGCGGGACAAGCTGGCCGTCAAAGGCTCGTCCAAAGGCGAATTCCGCAAGGTACTCGCCTTGGGTCGCATCTTTGACTACGTCGGGAAGCGTGACGGTGCCAACAACGGCGTCCTCACCTTCGCTCGTCGTTTGCCAGAGGATGCATTCCGCGATGCGCATGTCGTAAGCACGGCCGGTCTTGATGGATACGCCTTGGCGTCGGGTGACGTCGAGGATGGTGAGCTTTTGTTTGCTGGACATAAAGACTCCGCCTGTATGAAGTTGCGGTGACGAGACAAAAGTGTCTCCAAAACATCTTAGTGACACATGTGTCCCACGTATATGGGAAGCGTCCGAATATGAATTCAGTTGGAGAGCGATTGCGAGAGGAACGTCGACGCCTTGGCCTGACACAGGATCAATTAGCGTGTCTCGCAGGCGTAACGCGAAGGGCTCAAACGAGGTACGAAACAGACGCAAACAGTGCGAGTTCGACGTACTTTTCGGCAGTAGCCGAAGCCGGCATTGACGTTCTGTACGTGCTGACAGGCAAGCGCGCTGTCCCTGTGCAATCGACGCTGACTAATGAGGAGCTTGCCCTGCTGGACAACTACAGGCATAGCTCTCGCGAAGACCAAGCCGCACTTCGGAGGATGGGACTTGCTTTGTCGAAACCATCCTCAAGCAGGCAGCGAAATGGAACGACCGGTGGAGATTAGGCGTACCGCCGAAATCATTCCCTTCAAGAAAAGGGCATAGCAGGCCAGTTGCCCGCCAACAGCGATCAAACGCGCAAAGATTCTGCGACGGTGTCCCGTCGTTAGCCAGTTTTGCAAAAGTGCCCCCCACTTTACTTTCAATGATGGAGACATTCATATGGTCTGGGGGGCGCTCGCTCTATTTTTTCTAGTCATCGTTGCCGCGACACTGTCGAAACTCGCTGGACGCAAAGTTCGTGGCACTGGTAGTGCAATTGATGCATCTGCGTACTACGCGGTAAAGCCGCTAACTACTGCCGAACAAGCATTCTTTCGGCTCCTTGAAAACAGCTTGCCTGGCTACGTGATCTTGGCTCAGGTGGACGTCAAGAGGATCGTGAGAACAAAGCGAAGCAAGAGCCACCAGCATTTCAATCGAGTGGCACAGCTTTCACTGGACTACGTGATATGCCGCCGTGATTTTTCAGTTGTCGCGGCGGTCGAGTTAGACGATCCATCGCATGACCGACAACGACAGAAAACTCGCGACGAGAAGAAGGACGCCGTGATGAAGGCCATCAACGTGCGTCTCGTGCGATTCGACGTCAGA
The DNA here is from genome assembly GCA_031291335.1 of Pandoraea sp. Taxonomy (GTDB): domain Bacteria; phylum Pseudomonadota; class Gammaproteobacteria; order Burkholderiales; family Burkholderiaceae; genus Pandoraea. The sequence goes on from JARLJF010000082.1 coordinate 1,924, forward strand.
CGCTATCCGTCTGAAATGGACGTTCGGAAGCAATTGCTTGGCGAAAAGGACTACGCAGAAAGCCAGTCGGTGGCCGCGTAGTGAAATGCGAGGGTGAATACGGAATTAGCTAACGCCGAGCTTGGTCTCTTTTTCTCTTATTACTTATGCCCGTTATTCAATTCAAGAGACGCTCACTTATTGCTCGTCTGCTCAGGATGCTCTCGCGGAAGAGGCGCTGCCGCGGACGGCTTCTAGGACACTTGGATCGCGCGAAGACATACTACGATCCCAAGCAGTTTCGTCGTCGCACATAGCACGAAGAGCACAACCGATATTCTTCAGCCAATGTCGCAGTGAAACGGCCCACCGCCATTGGATGGGCCGCAATCAAAGCTATCTCACCAGTCGCGGTTTCTCGCCCCGCTTCGACGCGTGAATAATGACCCGGGGGCCCATCAATGTGTCCGTTGCCACCATCGCTTCCGCGAACGTATCGAAGTAAATCGCGTGCTCAGGGCCGGACACATGCGCTCGCCTGATTTCTCCAGCCGCCTCGTCCCAGGCGTAACCAAGGTACTTCTTGTACTCGTGGAACCAGACCACATGCCCTTCACGCGCCAACGACTTGGGGAGGTTCAGTCCGCCTTGACCGTCGCTTCCTCCATTCTTTCCGCCGTTGTCATTTGAATCGCTCATCAAAGTCTCCTTAGATGTGGGTGGATTTAGCCGCGCTAACGACTGAATCCATCATCGCAGGAGTGCCGAGCCTTGCGTTTCAGTAACTTCCGAATATCCCCGCCTATGCGTCGACACTCGAAACGTTTCGACGCGCTGCGAAAACGTTCGTGACGTATGACTGGCAAATGATGAAACGGCTCAACCGAAAGTGCTTAGACGATCCGCAGAGAGTCTTCAATTTGAGCCGAAGACGCAACTATCGACAACGAGGCAGAGATGGCAAACGGATCTGAGAGCCCGCCGCGACTAGGCTTTTGACCCTCTTCCGCCGCCGTCACCTAATCAACTTCATCCCGACGACCTTGGAGGCCATCACGTCGAACGTTGCCGTGTATTCGCACTGGGCGACGTGCCCGGACCGTTCGATTAGGCAGTCGGCGAAATCCGCCTTGTCCGACGCCGCGAAAACACGAAGAGCCTTTCGTACCGTGTCCGCCCCTTCGATAACCAGTTGCTTTGTACTCACCATGGATTCGATGATGTTCTTAATCTGATCGCGCTCGACGCTGTAGCACCGCCCGAGCACCCACACCACCTCGACCAGTGCGATCTGCGAAACGTAGCCAGGTTGGTCTGCTGACAGTGACTCCATGAGCGCTGTGGCCTTCTTCGCCTGCGTGACGTCATCCTGCGCGAAGTAACGAACCAGCACATTCGTGTCCAATCCGATCATCGTGCGCAGGCCCCTTGCTCAGCGATGGCACGATTCATGTCCTCAATTGAAACCGGCTTGGCGGGCTTCTTCACGATGCCCTTCAACGAGGCAAGCGAGCGCGTAGCTGGATAGACCTCATACCGCCCCGTTTCCTCGTTAAAGCTGAATTCAATCCGGTCCCCGGACTCCAGGCCAAGCTGGTTGCGCACGTCTACCGGAATCGTGACTTGGCCTTTCGACGTAATGGTTGCTGCTGTCATGATGTTCCTCCAATAATCCTTACTTTAGTGTAAGGAGGTGCAGAATGCAAGCACGCAGGAACAGCGGATTCGGGTCGGGCATCTGGTAGCGGTAGACGTGGGTCGTTTTCATGGGAGGGGGCAACTCTGTGACCAAAACATGCCCACAACTCCTGTCGAATGACGAAAAATGATGAGAAAATGCAGCCAACTAGAGGATGGCTGTCACTGCAAGTCATTGATATGAATGCATTTTCTCTTTCATCTATTTCAAGGCCGCAAGACTCATAATCCCTTGGTCGCTGGTTCGAACCCAGCACGGCCTACCAAGCAGTAAAGAAAAGCCCTTGACGGTGACGTCAAGGGCTTTTTTCATATTCGGCGATGCCGAACCGCAAGGGATAACGTCAGCACGCGTCGCGTCAAGCAGGTTGCTGCTGCGTAGTGCAATGAATGCCGCCCCCACCGCCGGCGATTCCGTCGATGTTTAGTTGCACGATCTCTCGTTTGGGGAACAGATCGCGTAGCTTGTCTCGTGTACTCCTATCGGTCTGTGTGTCGCCGAATTGCGGCGCGATGACGGCGCCGTTGCACACGTAGAAATTGATGTACCCGGCGGCAAACGCTTCCGACTCGTAGGCGCTGCGTACACGATTCGGGCCGGGCAACACGATCACTCGCAGCTTGCGGCCAGCAGCGTCCGTCGACTGACGCAGGATGTCGAGATGGCGTACCGTCACGGCATGGTCATAAGACGATGTGTCGTTATCCAGATGAGCGACCACTACGCCGGGCTGCGCAAATCGCGCGTAGAAATCGGTGTGGCCATCGGTAATGTCCTTTCCAGCGATTCCTGGCAACCAGATAATCTTGCGCACCCCCAGAAGGCGCCGTAATTCCGTCTCACACGCGGCTTTGCTGACGCCCGGGTTTCGGTTCCGGTTGAGCGCGCAACTCTCTGTAATGATGGCTGTGCCGTCACCGTCCACCTCGATGCCGCCGCCTTCAAGCACTAGCGACGTCTTGAGCGCGCGTTCTCCGGCCCGTCGAGTGACGAAGTCGGCCACCTTGGCGTCGTCGGCGTGGGCTTGTTTTCCGCCCCAACCATTGAAGTTGAAGTTGACGCCCGCCTTTTCGCCACTCCGTGTACGGACAAACACGGGGCCCGTATCCCTTATCCAGAGATCGTCGATGGGCTGCACGATCAGGTGCACCGAGTCGCCACACATGCGCTGGGCGACGTCGTAGTCTTCCTCGCGCACCAGCATGTTGACGGGCTCGAAGCTACCAATGGCCTTCGCAATGCTGGCCAGCCCCTCGCGCGCTGCCCGTTGCAGACGATGGCCCCAGATAGCCTCGCTCGGGCCGAACGCCATCCACGTCGCCGCGTGGCGCTCACCCTCATCCGGCATGACCCAGTCAGAGGCATTGCTGCCCAAGTTGCCGGTAGAGGACGCATTCGCATTGCCGACCAGGCGACCGCCCACTGAGCCCGCGAACAAGGTCGTCCCCGTTGCCACCAAACCCCTTTTCAAAAAACCTCGCCTTGTTTGCATTGCCCCATTCTCTTGATGATTGCCGCACGACTTCGCCCTCAAGTGATCACTTGTCCGCTGGCGAGTCTGGCAGTTCACGCAGTTTGAGGTGCATTACCGATAATGAAAAACGAGATTTATTGCTACTATTGATCAATTTTTCTCATATCTGTGGGGATGACGATGACCCGCCAGCGAATTCCGTCACTCAAGTTGCTGATGGGCTTTGAGGCTGCCGCCCGTCATGGAAACTTCTCGCGCGCGGCGGACGAGTTGCACGTCAGCCAATCGGCGATCAGCCATCAGGTGCAGCAACTGGAAGAGGAAGTCGGCCAACCGCTGTTTCGGAGAGTGGGGCGCGGCGTGGAGCTGACGGTGGCTGGCGAGGTGCTGCAGCGTTGCGTCCAACGCTCGGTGGGGGCGTTGCGCAGCGGACTGGGCCGCATTGCAACGTATCTTGATCCGGGGCTTGTCGTTATCGCCGGGCCGGCGCAATTGCTGCATGGCTGGCTGATTCCTCGTATCGATCAACTGCTGGCGCGCAACCCGGCGCTTTGTCCGATGTTCTCGACGGATGAGTCGGCGCGGTATATCGACGAGACAGACATCGACATCGCGATCGGCGACCGGCCGCTGCAGCAAGGCGGGTTAATGGAGGTGCCTTTCCTGAGAGACGAGTGGGTGATCGTCGCGAATGAGGTGTTGGCAGCGCGATTGGCTGACGTTGCCTTCGCACAGCATGCCGAGCATGCTTCGCTGATCTGTCTCGAGGAGAGCTTTACGCGCGACGACACGGCTGCGCTCTTCCGCAATCAACTGGCACCGTTTCGCAAACATGCCATCTATGACGACGAACGTCTCCTGCTCGATGCAGCAATACGCGGTCGCGGTATCGCATGCCTCTCTCGGCTAGTCGCCGATGAAAGCCTGATGCAAGGACGTCTGCACATTCTCCCGGACTATCCATGCATCGAAGGCCCGACGTGGTGGGTATCGCGGGTCGCCGGCGAGCCACGCTCGCCGGTAGTGACCGATGTCTTCGACTGGTTGGTCGCGACCGCGCAGTCATTCAATGCAGACTTGGGATCAAGCTGATGCCGTCTTCGCGTCGCGCCGACCGGTATTCGGCCCAACGCCCGGCTTTACCTGCAGCATAGCCAACACGCCCACTGCCGTTGCCACGGCCGTGGCGATAAACATCGACGAGTAGCCGTACTTCGCCGACAGAATGCCGGCCAGCGTCGGTGCGAGCACTGCTGCGATGTTCGCGATGAAGTGCATCAGACCGCTGAACGTGCCCACGCGCGTCGGTGCCGTGTCGATCACCACGGCCCAATACACCGAGTTCGGCAGAGCGTTGAGGGCGTTGCCCAGCGTCATCAGCGCGATCACGGCCCACACGCTCTGTGCTTGCGACACCATCAGGAAGCACAACGTCGTGCACGTCAGCGCGGCCGCCGCGAACCAGCTACGCGCGATCACCAGCTTGCCCGTCTTGCGATAGAGCCAGTCGGAAATGCGTCCGCCGAGCAGCACCGTCACGCAGGCGCCCGTCCACGGAATCATGCCGATGTACCAAAGCGACGACAGCGTGAAGTGGAACTCGTCGGCGAGATATTTCGGCGTCCAGGTCAGCAGCATGAAGTTCACGTAGATGAACGCGAAGTAGCCGATCGAGTTGAACACCAGTGTCTTGCTTTTGAAGAAGCTCCACCACGGCATATCGCTCGCTGCTGCGGCCGCCGTCGGAACGTGCGCCGGACGTCCCGCCTGAATCAGCGCCACCTCGGCCGCGTTCACGCGCGGATTGTCTTCCGGGCGGTTCGTATAGACGCGCGCGAACAGAGCAATCAGCACGAAACCCGCCACGCCGAGCACGATATACATCGTGCGCCAGCTATCGGTGAGCAGCAGCAGACCTACGGCGACCGGCGCCGTGAGCAGCGCGCCGAGCGGCGTGCTGAGCAGCCCGATCGACACGGCGAAGCCACGCTCCGACGGCGATGCCCACGCGGCCATCGTCTTGTTGATGATGGAGTAGGCCGGTCCCTCGGCAAAGCCGAACAACACGCGGATCGTTGCGAAGCCGGTCAGTGCCGAACCACCAAGCACGGCGATCCCGAGGTCGCCCGCCCAGATCATGGCAATGGCAAACGCCGACCAGGCGATGCCCGCAATCACCCACACCGTCTTGGCCCCGACACGGTCGGCCAATGCGCCGCCAAATAGCGCGCCGAACATATAGCCATAGCCGAAGTAGCCAAGGACTGCGCCCCAGCCCGCCCGGTCGAAACCGTATTCCGACGTGATCTGCGCCGCCGAGTACGAAATCGCACCCCGGTCGATGTAGTTCACGAGGGCGATCACCACGATCAGCGCGAATACCGCGAACCGGTATCGCGTTGCCCCGGCGGCCGGATGGCCCACAGTTGTTGGTTGCATGACGTCTCCTAAGTGTTGATTTCCCTGCGAAGCACCCGATGCCCTTCGCAAACGATTGTCGATTATATATAATGCACAATGCATATCAACTGAAATCAAAAACTTGTCCACCATGTCCAACAACTCGCTTCCCGTGGTCGCTGTCGCCTCGCTTGGCGGCACGATCAGCATGACCCCGTCAGACGCCGCAGGCGGCGTCGTCCCTACGCTCGACGCCACGCAGTTGGCGCGATCCGTGCCCGGTCTGTCTGAGGTCGCGACGATCAAGACCGCGTCGCTGCGCCAACTGCCGAGCGCTTCGTTGGGTTACGACGACCTGATGGACGCGCTGACCTGGGCTGAGCAGCAGATCGCCGACGGCGCGAGCGGCGTCGTGCTTACGCAGGGCACCGACACACTTGAGGAAACGGCGTTCCTGCTGGATCTGTTCTGGACGTTGCCCGCGCCGCTGATCATTACCGGTGCGATGCGTGCTCCTCAGGCGGCCGGAGCGGACGGCCCCGCGAATCTTCTGGCCGCAGTGCGCACGGCCGTGCATCCCGACAGCGAAGGGCGGGGCGTGCTCGTGGTGATGAACGACACCGCGCACTACGCCCGCTGGGTCAGCAAGGGCGATGCGCTGGCCGTGCAGGCTTTCGTGTCGCGCGACGGCGGTGCCGCGGCGCGTCTCGTCGAGGGGCGTCCGACGTTTTTCCACGCGAAGCCGGTTCGTCCGCAACCACTGGTGCGCCCGACGCGCGATTGGCCGAAGGTCGCACTGGTGACGGCCGTGTTGGGTGACGACGGCGGGCTTGCCGAGCTGGCGGTCAAGGGCGGCTATGAGGCGGTAGTGATCGCGGCGCAGGGCGCGGGCCACGTCTCGTTCGGATTTGCTGAGCGTATCGGCCCGCTGGCGGCGCAAGTGCCGGTGGTGATCGCGAGCCGTGCGGCAGGCGGGTCGACGGCGTCGCAAACTTACGGTTACGTGGGGGCTGAAATCGATCTTGCCCGGCGCGGTGCGCACCTGTCCGGCTGGTTGTCGGCGCTCAAGGCGCGCTTGCTGGTGACGGCGCTTCTGGCCTCGGGTGTCGCGCCCGGTTCGGTTGGAGAGGCGTTGGCAAATTGGAGTAAACTCACGCGTCAATAATCTTCACACGGCACCCCTTTGAAAAGCATGTCCTCCGCATCTGCCAGCGTGTCCGGCTCGAGTGGCACGTCTGGCCGTCGCCGGCTCACGGCATATCAATATGCCATCGAGACACTGCGTACCGAGATTCTGCAAGGTAATTTGAAGGCGGGAGACCGGCTTCGGCAGGACGATCTCGCACGCCGTCTCGAGATGTCGACGACGCCCGTGCGCGAGGCGCTGCGCACGCTGGTCTCTGAGGGGCTGGTGTTTTTCGACGTTCACCGCGGTGCCGTGGTGCGTGGTCTCACGATCGATGACGTCAACGAGTTGTACCGTCTGCGTAAAACGCTCGAGCCGATGATGGCCGAGCAAGCGATGGTGACGATTCGCGAAGAGGATATCGCGCAGGCAGAGGCGTTGCACGCCGAGATGCTCGCGACATCGGACGTCGCCAGATGGACCGAACTGAATCAGGCGTTCCATGCGGCGCTGTGGGCGTCGCAGGACAATTCGCGTCTGGCACATCTGATCAAGACCTTGCGCGACGCCTCTGGGCCGTACATCGCGCTGTCGCTCTACATGCGTCCTGTGCATGTCGACGTGAGCAATCAGGAGCATCAGAAGATGCTCGACGAATACCGGGCACGCGACGTGGCGGCCACCCGGCGCCACACGCAAGACCATCTCGACGCCACGCTGCGCATCATCGTCAAGGCCATCGAGCAGACCGAGGCGGAAGCCGCGGCCAACGACTGACGCCAAAGTCTACCGGGCGCCTCATCAGGGGGTGCCCGCTTTTTCCTCTCCCCACGCATCACGTTCCCGACGTTTCGCTGTCCATGGCGAATAGCGCGTGCCATTGCGCGTGACTTCGGCTGCTTCACGGCCGAGTTCCGGACTAACCCTCTGATATTCGTTTGTCAGTAGCCGGAAATCCCACAATGGACCCGTCGCCGCATATCACCGGTGTTTTGCATGCCGCGCACTTTCCCTCGCAATATTCATTTCAAATTTCATTTCAAATGAATTTCGTTAGCCATATTGAATTTCGGATAATAAAACGACGGTCTCCATGGTCGGTACGTTAAATGCCAATGTGCCAAAAGCATTGGTGAATACCCTTGAATTCACCGTATGAGTCAGCATGGCGATGGTTGGTGCTTGACGGGGGGCGAAATGCTACCTACCCTTTCGCGGAAATTACTAAGGTATCCGTCATTTCCTTATTGACGTTCGTCGACATCTGCCGACCAGCATGAGGAGAATGTGCGGGAAACGATGTTTCGGTCTTACTCCGAAACACGCAAACAGAATTAAAAAATAAATCTTTGCCGGGTATCGGCCAGGGATTTGGGGGAAGTCAGATGAGAAAAATACAAGACTCAAGGGGCGAATCGGTATTCATACCGTGGGCGTTCTGCGCATGTGCCGGGGGCGATGCACGCGCATTGCCGGGTATGTCCTGCATAGGCAAGCGACAAATCATTTCGGATTGACCTGCTGACGCGAGTGCCACGAGGTGAGCCTGCGGGCTGCATCGCGGCACTCGCGTGCTCGCTCGCCGTCGAGCGAGCGTTGTGCTGTGTTCGTCCAGCGGTATCCCATCAAAAATCGCTTCCTTTCCGGCTTGCCATGTTGCCAAGTATTCGTGTCCCCCAAGCGTCCATGCGCCACAAGCGGCGGCTCATTTTGCCAGCCATCTGGTTTCACTGGCTGCGCGCGCTGCTGACCCTGCTGGTGTTGTTCACTGTGTCGTCCTCAGCCTGGTCGCAGGCATGCGTCACGTGGACGCCCACGCCAGCGCAGCTCACCGGCGGAACCTACCGTTATCAGATGCCAATGTTTGGTGCGTGCGACCCGAGTGGCGATGGGCTGTTTACGGCGGCGAATGGCGCTGCCGGCAGTATCATGGACTCAGATGGCTCGATATTGACCCTCGATCCGGGCGATCCCTATTTCGACACATTGGTCTTCACCCCAAAGGCAAACACCACGCGGACTTCGTGGTCATTTCAGTTGTATCAGTCGAATGGGTCACCGGTCACCGTGGCGATCAAAATCGCCGCGGGCGTCCCGGTGCTCACCGGTGTGAGTCAAACCTCCGGACCGACAACAGGCAACCAGACCGTCACGCTCTCCGGTTCAAACTTTGTGCTCGGCGCGACGGTTACGTTTGGCGGAACAGCGGCGACCGGTGTTGTCGTGAATAGCACGTCATCGATTACGGCGATTACGCCAGCCCACGTAGCGGGTCTCGTCGATGTCGTCGTCAATACTACGGGCACTGGCGGCGGTGGGGGAGGGACATCTGCATTGGCGAGCGCCTACACCTTTAATTCACCCCTGCCGACGGTCACATCGCTCTCCCCGAACGGTGGTTCAAACGGCGGTGGTACGACCGTGACGATCACCGGGACCGGTTTTACCGGGGCCACAGGGGTCAAGTTCGGCGCGACCCCCGGGACAAATGTTGTGGTGTTGAACGATACGACGATCACCGCGACGTCCCCTGCCGGAACGTCACCGGTCGATGTCACCGTCACTACCAGCGCTGGAACCAGCGTGGTCAACGCGCCGGGCGACAGGTTCACGTACACACCGACGGTGACGGCTGTGTCACCGTCGTCGGGTCCCGTCGGCGGTGGCGGGTCGGCAACGATTTCGGGAACCGGCTTTACCAATGCCACGTCGGTGACCTTCGGGGCGAACGCTGCGCTGCCCTATACCATCCTGAGCGACAGCACGATCACGGTGACGAGCATTCCCGCCGGTGCGGCAGGCACTGTCGACGTGAAAGTGTCCAACAGCGCCGGGACCAGCACGGCTAACGCGAACGACCAGTTCACCTACCGCGCTGCGCCCGTAGTGACATCGGTGACGCCGAATTCCGGAGCGCCGGGTGGCGGAACGAGCGTCAGGATCCGGGGCTCCGGTTTCAGCACTGGTGGCGTGCCTTCGGTCAGGTTCGGCGCCACGTCGGCGCCGACCTTTACCCTCGACAGCGATACGCAAATCACCGTTACGTCGCCCCCGGCGGCGGCGGGCACCATCGACGTCACGGTTACCAACAACAACGGCACCAGCACGACCAGCATGAACGACCAGTTCACCTATCTGGGGGGGCCGACGATCTCCAGCCTCTCGGTGACCGTGGGATCACCGGCAGGCGGCACGCAGACCAGGATTACGGGCACTGGATTTACCAGCACGACGAGTGTGACGTTCAACGGCGCATCGGCGACGACTTTCAGTATCGACAGCGACACGTCCATTACGGCGACATCGCCTGCCGGCTCGGTGGGAACGATCAATGTCGTGGTGACAACGGCGAATGGCGCGAGTGCTGTCGGTCCGGCGACCCAATTCACCTACGCGGCGCCACCGACGGTTTTGAGTTTGTCGCCCGCCACCGGCTCAGTGGCCGGTGGCGATTCGGTAACGATGACGGGCACGAATTTCTACAACGGGGTCACGACAGTCAAGCTCGGCGGAAATACTGCAACGATTACCGCCATCAATTCGACCTCGATCACGGTCACGACACCCGCGGGCTCGCCAGGTCCGGCAACGCTCAGGGTCGATACGCCCGGAGGAACCTCCACGACAGGTGCCGCCTTCACCTACGTTGGGGTGCCTGTCGTGAGTTCGCTTTCCCCGGCGTACGGGCCGACTGGTGGGAGCACCCCCGTGACTATCGCGGGGAGCGGTTTCACGGGGGCGTTAGCCGTGAGATTCGGGGCAACGGCCGCAGCCTTCATGGTCAATAGCGATTCGCAGATCACCGCGACGGCACCGGCGGGTACCGGGGTCGTGGACGTGCGCGTGACGAACTCAGCGGGCACGAGCGCCATCGTGACGGCGGACAATTACACCTACGCCGGTTTGCCAACGGTGACATCGGCGGCGCCGGCCTACGGGCCGGTGGCCGGTGGCACGACCGTGACCCTCACCGGCACGAATTTCATCCCCGGCGTGACGGTCGTGATGGTCGGCGGCCAATTGGCAAACAGCGTGACCGTCAACGGCCCGACGTCGCTAACGGCCACGGTACCGGCGGGCACGGCAGGCACTGTCGGCATCATCGTCACGACGCCGTTGGGCAGCAAGACGCTGGTCGGCGGTTATACCTACTACGCGGCACCTGCCGTCACGTCGATCTCGCCAGCGACCGGCACGGCGACCGGCGGGACTGTCGTCACGATTACGGGGACGGGTTTTAGCAATGTGACGGGCGTGTGGTTCGGCGGCACGGCTGCCTCGAACATTTCGGTCAGCGGCACGACACAAATTACGGCAACGGCACCGGCGGGCTCGGGTGTCGTCGACGTGCGCGTGACCGCAGCCGGGGGAACGAGCCCCGTCGCGACGGCGGATCAGTTCACTTATGTCAGCGCGCCTACTGTGACCAACGTCGCCCCCAACACGGGACTAACGATGGGCGGCACGGCCGTGACCCTCACGGGCACCGGCTTCACCGGGGCCACGTCGGTCAAGTTCGGTGCGGTCGCTGCGACCGGTGTCAACGTCGTCAGCGCTACGCAGATCACCGCGACATCGCCGACGGGTGCGGCCGGCGTGGTCAACATCACGGTGACGACGCCGAACGGCACGAGCAGTACCACCCCTGCCAATCAGTTCACCTACACGTCGCCCGCGGCGGTCATCCTGGCGCCGACGACATTGCCGACGCCAGTGGCCGGGCAAGCTTACAACCAGACGATGACGGCGTCAGGCGGCACCTTGCCGTACCGATTTAACGTGACGAACGGCGCATTGCCGGCAGGGTTGCAACTCAATCCCACAACGGGGGCGCTCACCGGTACGCCGAGCGCCACGGGCACCAGCACGTTCACGATTTCGGTCACCGATGCCAGCACCGGACCGGGCGCGCCGCTGATCGCTTCGCAGAGCTATACCTTCAACATTACGGCGCAGGCCGCATCGGCGCCGGCGATTGACGTGAAGGGGCTGTCCAACGCCCCGATCACGATTCACGCGACAGCGAACGCCCTTGGCGGCCCGTTTACCCGCGTGGCCATCGTCACACCGCCTGCCAGCGGCACGGCAGTCGTCAACGGTGAAGACATCGTCTACACCCCGGCCGGAAATACGAATGGCGTGGTCACGTTCGCCTACGCGCTCACTAACGCTGCGGGTACCTCGGCACCGATTTCCGTCACGGTGACGGTGCAGCAGGTGCCGGTCACTGCGCCGGGGTTGCAGGCGAGCGTCAGTGCCAACGAGGCGGCCAATATCGACATCACGACCGGTGCGACGGGGGGGCCGTTCACGGCGGCGAACGTCATTGCGGTCTCGCCTGCGAATGCAGGCACGGCCACTATCGTGGCCGTTGCCGGTGCGGCGCCAGTGAGTGCGGGGGGCGTTCAGCGGCTTCGCGACGCTGTGGCCGCGCCCACGCAGTACAGCGTGCGTTTCGTGCCGGCGGCCGCCTTCGCGGGCATGGCCGTCATCACGTACACGTTGTCCAACGAGAACGCTACGTCGGCGCCGGGCACGTTGCAGGTGAGCGTCGCCCCGCGCAAGGATCCGTCGACGGACCCGGACGTGACCGGTCTTATCGGCGCGCAGGTGGAAGCCGCACGCCGCTTCGCCACGACACAGATCGGCAACTTCAACCAGCGACTCGAAGCGTTACACGGCAAGGGGCGCGCCCCGTCGAGCAACGGCCTGAATGTGGTGCTGCCGTCGCCGGACCGCGATCGCAATGTGTCGCGCTGTCAGGATGTCGTGGGCATCTCCGAGCGCGACGCGTGTCTGCGGGGCGACGTGAGTCCGCTGGCGCAGAGCAAAGCAAAAAGCCTTGATGTGCGGGACCCGGGTAATCAGCGTGGCAGTGGTGTGAGCACGGGCGATGGCAACGTGCCTGACTTGCCCGGCGCGGGTGCCAACGACGACCGGCGCTTCGCTTACTGGACGGCAGGCACCGTGGACTTCGGTTTCGCCAACATGGCGGCCAATTCGGCCGCGCAGCGCTCGGGCTTCAAGTTCACGACAGGTGGTGTCACGCTCGGCGCCGATTATCGTTTGTCCGACCAAGTGTCGCTGGGGGCAGGGGTTGGCTATGGGCACGACGCGACCGACATCGGCAGTTCGGGCACGCGCAGCACCGGCGACAGCTACAGCGGCGCCCTGTATGCGAGCTTCCGGCCCATCCCCACGCTGTTCGTCGACGCGGTGGCGGGTTTCGGTTCGCTGAACTTCAGTTCGCGTCGCTGGGTCGTCGAGGCAAACGACTTTGCGAGCGGCAAGCGCAGCGGCCAACAGTTCTTCGGTTCTCTGTCCGCGGGCTACGAGTTCCGCAACGACGACTGGCTGTTCTCGCCGTACGGCCGTCTGACGGCGTCGCGCTCCACGCTGGATCAGTACAGCGAAACCGGCGCGGGGCTGAACGCGCTCACGTACTTCAAGCAGAACGTGAATACGTTGTCGGGCACGCTCGGCGTGCGCGCCGGCTTCGCCAAGGCCACGCCGATCGGCACGTTCTCACCGTATATCAGGGTGGAGTTGCAGCACGACTTCAATGGACAGAGCGTGGCGGGGCTGGCGTATGCCGACATTGCCGGCAGCGGGCCGGTGTACTTCGTACCGGGTAGCCCGTACGGCAGCGATCGCGTGCAGGTCGGGTTCGGTTCCAAGTTGCGTACCGGCGTGCTCGTCTTCGGGCTGGATTACAGCGTGACGACCGGCATGGGGGGCTTGCAGCAGGGGGTGCGATTGACCTTCACCGCCCCGTTCTGACAGCGCGCGTGTAGGTCGGCGGTGTTGAACATGGTGCCGGGGGGCGCTCACGCGCCTCGTGTCACTGGGCTTATTGCAACCAGGCGGCCAGCACGCCCCCCGTGTTTGCGCCGCTATTGGCCTGCTTTGTATGCCTGACGTTTCGCTCTCCGTAACGATTCGGTTGCACCTTCCCGAGAGGTTTCCTTGCTTGTATCGGGTTAACACCTAAAGTTTTGCTCGCACTGGCCGTAAGTCATGAGGTGGAACCTCCCACCTCGTGGAACCGGTGGCCTGGGGCGCCGGTTCTTGTTTTCTACTAGCCACAGGCCCGCCAGTCCAGACAGCATGACAGTATCTTCGCTTAGAACACGCATCATTCTGATCGCGTGTGCCACCGTCGTCGGTGCGCTGATTCTCTCCGGCATTACCACTTACCTGATCGTGCGCAGCAGCATGATGTCGACCATTTCCAACACACTCGACGCCGTTGCGCGCGGTAACACCCTCGCCGTCGAGCGTTGGGCGGCCGCCAAGGGCCAGTCGGTGGTCGGCACGGCCGCCGCTGTCGAAAAGGGCGAGCAGGGCGTGGCCCTCACCAAACTGCTCGGCGCCACGAACGGTTTCCCGATCTCCAGCATCGGCTGGAGTGACAAGTCGTATTTCTCCAGCGGCCCCACGCCGCCCGACTACGATCCGACGGCGCGCCCCTGGTACAAGGGGGCGACCGGGGCGGGCAAGCTGACGGTCGTCAAACCGTACGCCGACATCGCTTCGGGCAAGCTTTACGTGTCGTTCGCCGCGCCGATTCTGCGCGATGGGCAGACGCTCGGTGCCGTGAGCGGCGCCGTGCCGCTCGACGCCGTGCAGGAAGTCGTCAAGGCCGTACATCCCACGCCGTCGAGCCTCGCGTTCGTGGTTTCGCGCGATGGTCTGGTGATTGCCCACCCGGACGAGAAGCTCATGCTCAAGCAGTCGAGCGATCTCGCCCAATCGCTCACCCCCGACGCGCTTGTCAGTATGGAGCGTGCTGCCGAACCGACCGAAGTCGTTCTCGACGGCGACGCCAAGCTGCTCAAGGCACTGCCGGTACCGGGGACTGACTGGCTTTTCGTCGTCGCGCTCGACAAGGGCGAAGCGACAGCGGGGCTGTCGCGGGTGCTCAGCGGCACGGTCATCACGCTGATCGTCCTGACGCTGTGCGCCATCGGTATCGCGAGCTTCTTCACGTCGAAGGCCTTCCGCCGTCTGTCGCAAGTGCGCGATGCGATGGATACCATCGGGTCGGGCGGCGGCGATCTGACGCGTCGCCTCGATGTCATCGGTCATGACGAAGTCGCGCAGATTTCGCGCTCGTTCAACGCCTTCGTGGACAAGATCAGCACGGTCATGATCGATGTGCGTGCCGGTGTGCATGGCATGACCTCGGCGACGAGCGAGATCGAGATGGGCAACCGCGATCTGTCGCAACGCACCGAAGCTTCAGCGGGGACGTTGCAGGAAACGTCGGCGGCGCTCACCGAACTCACGGCCAGCGTCAAGCAGACGGCGGAAGCCGCCGAGCATGCCACGCGTCTCGCTAACGATGCCAGCGAAGCGGCAGGGCGTGGCGGCGATGTCGTCACGGGCGCTGTCACCACGATGAGCGAAATCGCAAAGTCGTCGGAGCGCATTACCGAGATCATCGGCGTGATCGATGGCATCGCTTTCCAGACCAACATTCTCGCGCTGAACGCCGCGGTGGAAGCCGCACGGGCGGGTGAGCAAGGCCGCGGTTTCGCGGTGGTCGCCGGGGAAGTGCGTACGTTGGCACAACGCAGCGCTGCCGCCGCGCAGGAGATCAAGACGCTCATCGAGGCGTCGGTGCAGAACGTCAAGAGCGGCACGCAACGTGTGCAGGCCGCCGGCGATACGATGGGCGAAATCGTTGACGGCATCGCACGTGTGCGCCGCCTGATTGGTGAGATCCACGGTGCCATGACGGAGCAAAGCACCGGTATCAGCCAGATCGACCGTAGCGTGTCGGAGATGGATCAGTCGACGCAGCAGAATGCGGCGCTGGTCGAGGAGTCGGCGGCGGCGTCCGCGATGCTCAGCGAGCAGGCACGCAATCTGGCCGACACGGTCGCGCTGTTTCAACTGCGCGAACATAGCCGTCACGGCGTTACCGTGGTTCGCAACCAAGGCAACGGTTCGCGCGATCCGTATCGCGACGAACCCGCACTGGCTGCCTGAGCGGGCGTCTCACGCTAACGCTTCACATCCATGCTGAACGATAACCGGCGCCATCGCCGCCGGTTATCGTTCTGTCGTACGGCCTGTCGCCCGCCCACCGGATTCTGTCGCACAATAGAGCGCATCCGGCGGGTTTCTTCTCGCAGATTCCGCGCATTCGATGCCTGCTGGCCAAGTCCTCGATTTCATCAGGAGATACGGTATGGCGAATCAACAATACTCAGGTGGATGTCATTGCGGTGATTTGCGGTTCACTGCAAATATTGATTTGTCCAAAACAATTGCGTGCAATTGTTCTATCTGCAAAAAGCGCGGATTGATTCTCGCTTTCTCGCCAATAGCGGAATTCTCGCAAACGGCGGGTGCGGGAAAGGCGCAGGAGTATCTGTTCAACAAGCACGTCATTCGCCACCAATTCTGTCCGAAGTGCGGTGTCGAAGCATTTGCTTTTGGTGAAATGCCGGATGGTGCAAAAATGGCTGCCGTCAATGTCCGCTGTATCGACGGCATCGATCTGGAGACGGTACATCCTGCGCCTGTTGACGGCGCAAGCCGGTGAGCCGTGAGGGTCGTGTCGGATGCCATGCCGGGAAATTGCGCCGCGTCGAAAGGCGCGGTAATCCCGGATTCTTCGCGTTGAAATATCCGGATTAATAGATGAATAAATATATTTCAATGGATATTATTCGGATTTCAAAAATACGGGTTCGCTTTGTGAAACCAACATCGGAATTTGCGCGCTAAATACCCGGTTTTTGGGTTTCTGAAATGATTTGAAAGCCATAACGTGAGAAACCGGGGTTTATTGGCTCAAGATTCTTGAATGGTCGCCCGTTATCGCATGCGATTGTTGTCGTTTTATCGCATACGGAGCGGGCATGAAGTTCTTGAGTAGTCTCAAAATCGGCGCACGGTTGACCATCGGGTTTGCCGTCACGCTGGTCCTGCTGTGCATCGTGGGTGGCATGGCTTTATTTCAAGCGTCGCGCATCTACGGGGGCACCCGCGATCTCGCCGACAACTGGTTGCCTAGCGTGCAGACCCTCGGCACTGCACAGGTCGCGGCCAATGCGGCGCGACGGGCCACGCTCGCCATGCTGCTCACCACGGTCGACAGCTCGCGCGAGGAGGAGGCGAACAAGCGCCTGGCGTCCATCGATCTGGTGAACAAGACGCTCGACAGCTACAACAGCATGGTCGCGTCCAATGAAGACCGACGCGCGTACGACGCAGTGCGCGAGGCATGGGCGAATTACCTCGCGGTCGACAATCGCGCGGCCGAGCTGGAAAAGGGCGACGATGCGGCGAAAGAGCAGGCGCGCACGCTCGTAATGACCGATGCCGTCAAGCGGTTCGCGGTACTGAGCGACAGGCTTACCGAGCACGTGGCTGTGAACCGCGCGGGTTCACAAACGGCGAGCGACACGGCGTCCAACGATTATCACGCGGCATTTATCGCCACCATCGTGCTGATCCTGTTGTCGCTGGGTGTCAATATCGTCATCGCACTGGTCATCACCCGCTCGATCACGGTGCCGATCGGGCGGTGTGTGGACATCGCACAGACGGTCGCGCGCGGCGATCTCAGTTCGCGTATCGAAGTGCATGGCAAGGACGAACTGGCGCTACTGCTCGGCTCGCTCCGGGATATGAACGCGAAGCTCGCGCAGGTGGTGGGGCAGGTGCGTAACACCAGCGAGAGCATTGCGACGGGCTCGGCCCAGATCGCCGCGGGCAATACCGATTTGTCGTCGCGTACCGAGCAGCAGGCGGCGTCGCTCGAAGAAACGGCGGCGAGCATGGAAGAGCTGACGACTACCGTGAAGCAGAATGCCGACAACGCGGAGCAGGGCAACGTGCTCGCGTCGAACGCGTCGCAGATCGCTCAGCGCGGCGGCGAAGTGGTTCGCCAGGTGGTCGCGACGATGCGCGAAATCTCCGACGGCTCCGCCCGTGTGTCGGACATCACGAGTGTGATCGAAGGCATTGCCTTCCAGACCAACATTCTCGCGCTCAACGCGGCGGTGGAAGCCGCTCGCGCGGGTGAGCAAGGTCGTGGCTTTGCCGTGGTCGCGGGTGAAGTGCGCACACTGGCGCAGCGCAGCGCCAATGCCGCCAAGGAGATCAAGGACTTGATCGATGCCTCGACGCGTCAGGTCAGCGACGGCGCGAAGCTCGTCGCCGAGGCGGGCAGCACGATGGACGAGGTCGTGCATGCGGTCAAACGCGTGACCGATCTGATGGCGGAAATCGCTGCGGCGTCCACCGAGCAGCGCACGGGCATCGAGCAGGTCAATCAGGCGGTCATGCAGATGGATACCGTCACACAGCAGAACGCTGCGCTGGTGGAGGAAGCTTCGGCTGCGGCGCAGTCGATGGCCGCGCAATCGGGTGGCCTGCGTGAACTGGTGTCGATCTTCACACTGGACGGCGCCGCCAATCAAGCCAATCAGGCAAATCAGGCGCATCGCGCACAGCGACTGTCGGCTTGAGCGGTACTCGCAGGCAGTAAAAAGCGGCTCGCCAGCGCACGCCGACGAGCCGCGAATGCCGGAACGCGCTCACCCGCGTTCGGCCCACGGGACCGCATGCGTCCCATGTTCTGCTCGGCATCGACCTTTGCCATCGATGCCGGTCAATCGGCGTCCGGTCGCCCGCCCCCCGGCGTCGCGACCGGCGCCGATGTCATTTCCCTGCCAGCATCGAGCCGCGCTCGCGCAAGTTGACGTGCATGTCGAACGCGCGTTCCAGCGCGTGCGGCGTCTGTCCGCCGTAGCGCAGGGCGTCGCGATAGTAGTCGCGCAGGACTTCCCGGTAGCTCGGGTGTGCGCAGTGATCGATCACCAGATTCACGCGCTCGCGCGGCGCGAGGGTGCGCAGATCGGCCAGACCCTGTTCCGTCACGATGATGTCCACATCGTGTTCGTTGTGGTCGACGTGCGGCACCATCGGCACGATGCTCGAAATCTTGCCGTCTTTGGCAATCGACTTGGTGGCGAAGATCGCCATGCGCGCGTTGCGCGCAAAGTCGCCCGACCCGCCAATGCCGTTCATCATGTGCGTGCCGCCAACGTGCGTCGAATTCACGTTGCCGTAGATGTCCGCTTCGAGCGCCGTATTCAGCGCAATCAGCCCCAGCCGGCGAATGACTTCCGGGTGGTTGCTGACCTCTTGCGGGCGCAACACGAGCTTGTCGCGATAGCGCTCGAGGTGCTTGAACACGCGATCCTGTACCGCTTGAGACACGGTGATCGACGAGCCCGACGCGAATACCATCTTGCCCGCGTCCATCAGTTCGAAGGTGGAATCCTGCAGCACCTCCGAATACATCGTGAGGTCTTCGAACGGCGAGTCGATGAAGCCGGTAAGCACTGCGTTGGCGATGGTGCCGATCCCCGACTGAATCGCAGGCAGCGTGCGCGGCAGACGGCCACGCGAGACTTCGTGCTGGAAGAATTCGATGAGATGGCCGGCGATGCTTTGCGTGTCGGCATCGGCCGGCAGCGCGTTGGAGGCGCTGTCCGGTGTGTCGGTGATAACGATGGCCGCGATCTTCTCGGGCGCAATCTTCACCACGTTCGTGCCGACACGATCGCGCACGTCGACGATGGGCAACGGCGCACGGTGTGGCCGCTGGCCCGGAATCCAGATGTCGTGCATGCCTTCGAAGGCGAGAGGCTGCGCGAGGTTGATCTCGACGATGACCTTTTCCGCGAGGATCGCAAAGCTCGCCGAGTTACCGACCGACGAACTCGGCACGAGTCCGCCGTCTTCCGTGATGGCGACCGCTTCGATCACCGCCACGTCGAGCTTGCCGAATTGACCGGTGCGCAGGAACTCCACCGTCTCGGACAAATGCTGATCGACGAACATCACGTCGCCGCGATTGATCGCACCGCGCAGCGTCGTGTCGACCTGGAACGGCAGACGCTTGGCGAGTACGCCGGCTTCGGTGAGTGTCTTGTCGGAATCGTGCCCCAGCGATGCCCCGGTGATCAGCGTGATCTTCATCGGGTGGGCCTTCGCCCGCCGGGCTAGCGCAATCGGCATGTCCTTGGCGTCGCCGGCGCGGGTGAACCCGCTCATGCCGACGACCATGCCGTCGCCAACCAGCTTTGCAGCGTCGTCGGCGCTCATCACCCGGTCGCGTAGCGACGCCAGGCGGATGCGGTCTTCATACATCGTGAGGCTCCTCGTCTCTCTTATTCGAATATCTCTTGATCTATGGGCGCAGCAGCCAACGATGAGGCCCTCCACGCTTGCCTCGAAGTGTATTGACCCATCGGGTACATTTCCAATATATTGAACAAGTCGTTTTCATACTTTAAATGTATTGATGGTGCGAACCCCGGCGGGACCGGGCTGACAGGGGAGTTGTCATGGAATTGCGGCATTTGCAATATTTCATTGCCGTGGCCGAAGAGCGTCACTTCACGCGTGCCGCCGCGCGTGTCGGTATTCAGCAACCGCCGCTAAGTTTGCAGATCCGGCAGCTCGAAGCGGAATTGGGCGGCCCGCTGTTTGTGCGTTTGCCACGCGATGTCGTGCTGACGGAATTGGGCGAGGCGTTCCTGCCGGAGGCGCGGCAGATTCTGGAGCGTGTGGAACGCGTGAAGCGCCGCATGCAGCAGATATCACGCGGCGAAGCAGGGCAGATTCGTATCGGATTCGCGGGCGCAACGTACTTCGAGCCACGCATTCCGGCGTGGATTCGCGACTTCCGCGCGCGATATCCCGACGTGCAGTTGCATCCGCAGCAGAGCAATACGGCGAGCTTGCTGACCGCGCTGGCGGACGAAGCCATCGACGCCGCATTCGTGCGCACGCCGTTCGACGTGCCGCCAGGCATCGTGAGCGTGCGCGTCGTCGATGAACCGATGGTGCTGGTGCTGCCGCTCGGTCACGCCATGTGCGCGCGTGAGCGCGTGCCGCTTGCCGCACTTGCACAGGACGAATTCATTTTGCTGCCGCGCGAGATCAGTCCCGCGTTATACGACCGCACGATCGCAGCGTGCGAGTCGGCGGGATTCCGGCCGAAGCTGGGGCAGGAGGCGCCGCAGATCACTTCCATCGTGCCGATGGTGGCGGCGGGGTTCGGGGTGTCGCTGGTGCCGGCGTCGGTGAGCCAGATTCGCACGCCCGGCATGGGGTTCTGGCCGATCGATGGCGATGTGCCGCAAGCGCCGATCAGTCTCGCCTACCGCGCGGACCACGGCTCGGCGGCGCTGGACCGGTTTATTGCGATGTTGCCTGCAGATTCGCCAGACAATAGCGGCAACGTGCCGCCTGACGCTTGATCGGCTCGGCACAGAACGGACACGGTTTTTCGTCACCCGTTGGCGCGGCGCCTTGATTGGCCGCCGTATCTGTCGTCTGGACGACGGCACCACGCTCGGCGAGCCGTGGCAACACCGGGGCGAGGGCCATGCCTGCGCGGGCGCGACCGATACTCGGCGTGTCGCCGTACGCGTCGTAGCCGCGCTGGCCCGGGCTGGCGACTGCGTCGTCGCGTGTGGGCAGCCAGCCGTTGGCGCTCAGCTTCTTGATGAGCAGCGGATGGATCATCAGCGAATACAGCAGGCAGGTGACGGGCAACGATATTGCCAGCGCCGACTCTTTCCAGATCAGGGCGGGGCCGATGGCAAGGACAGTCCAGGCGAGCGCATGCCACGCAAAGCCGTAGGCCAACAGATAGAGCGGGCCGAGGAAGAACGCGGCGACGCACGACATATGCGTGATCTCGACGACATCGACGTTCGCCGGATTACGAAATTTGAGCGTCATGACGAGGCCGTGAGGGGAGGCGGAAACAGGAACGGTACGCCTGCGCCGACCCCATTTCGTCCCACTGCGCAAGGCTCGCTCGACCGCGCTTTGCCGGGGCGCCAGGCGGGCGGGCGGAAGACTGGCGGCGGGCCGACATCAAACGCATTCGAAACGCTTCAAAAAATGCGCTGAGTGATGCGCGGCATCGTCAGATGCATGTGGCAATCCGATACATCGATTAGGGGCTGCGCTACACTGGCGGCCATGCCTCGTGCGAGACGCGGGGCGTTACGTGGGCGCGACTCTTCATGCAAACGCTGAGAAGACTGACCCGCTGGCTGCCGGTGCTAACGGGCGTCATCGCGGGTATGTTGGTCATGTTGCTGGTGGGGCAGATCGTGCAGACCCGCGTCGACGACTTCCGCCTGCGTGCCTATGTGCAGGAAATCATGGGCTTCATGGGCGACGCCTCGGTATCGAGCCGTACCGCCTTGCTCAGCGCGATGTACAGCGGCGCCGAGCCCTGCACCGATGCCGACATTCTTGCGCTACGTCGTGTGGCCATGCGCAGTCCCTATTTCCATGATATCGGCCGGGTTCACGGTTCCAGGGTGCTGTGTTCCGCCGTCGCGGGACGGCTCGATCCGGAACCGGAACTGCCGCCGCCAAGTCATGAAACGCGTAATGGCGTGAAGCTCTGGCACACGCTCACGGGCGTGGTCACACCCGGCGTGCAGGTCAATGCGACGGGCTTGGGCGATGTGGTGGTCTTCAGTCCTCCCGTCTTGCCGGAGCGGCTTGCCACGCCGCCGAGCGGCTTTGCGTCGGTGGCATCCACGAGCGATATGCGGTTCCAGTTCTGGCGCGCGGGCATGTTCGAGGATCAGCAGCGCATTACGCTGGGTGCGACCTCGCGATGGCTCGATATCGGATCGGTGCGTCGCTATTCGGCGTGTTCGGGCCGGGTGGACGTGTGCGCGTCGGCAATCTATGTCTCGTCGCAGATCGTGGCCAATCCGTGGGGCCTCATGCTGGCGCTGACCATCGGTGCGGTGGCGGGGGCATCGATGGGTATGTCCTGGCGCTCGCGCAAACGTTACCGGACATCGATCGACTGGGTGACGCAGCATGCCGCCGAGTCGGGGGGGATCAACGTCGTCTATCAACCGCTCGTGCGATTGCGTGATCGGAAGATGGTCGGGGTGGAGGCGCTGGCGCGGCTGAACGATAGTGCCGGTGCACCGATCTCGCCGGACATGTTCATTCCGATTGCCGAGCGGCGAGGGGTGATCGGGTTGATCACGCGGCAGGTCGTGCATCGTGCGCTGATCGAGATGCATGCACGCGCACTGGCCGACCCGGAGTTTCACATCAGCATCAATCTCGCGGCGACGGACATCGTCGACAGGACATTCCACACGTATCTGAATCACATGTCGGCATCGCTGCGGGTGCCGCGTGCGCAGATCGCGCTGGAGATCACCGAGCGCTCGACAGACAGCATGACGCGGCTTAGAGAGGCCCTCGACAACCTGCGCGTCGACGGCTATCAGATTCACATCGACGATTTCGGCACGGGGTTCTCGAATCTTGCTTATCTGTCGACGCTCAACATCGATGCGCTGAAGATCGACCGCATGTTCACGCAGTCCATTGGCACCGATACGGTGAGCAGCGCGATCGTCGATCAAATCTGCAAGATGGCGGCGCTGCTCAAGGTCGAAGTGATCGTGGAGGGAATCGAGACCGAGGCGCAGGCGGACTACATGCTGGCGCTGGATCCCGAGGCGATAGGGCAGGGATGGTTGTTCGGCAAGGCGGTGCCGGCCGACGCGCTGCCATCCGAAGTGAGTGACGTCTGAATGGTGTAAACCCGTGATGGAATCAACGAAAACCGCTGGAATTCCCGAGGCTGGCGAGGTGTTGGATTGTCGGCAGTCAGCAGAAATTTTTTGTGCCGCATCAGGCAAATTACCGAGAATAACGACAACGATTCGGGACTAGAGTGAAATCACCGTGGTCATGATGTGCCCCCGACCTCCACGGACTAACCGGCTCGCCACCACGGCGGGCCGCTTTTTTTTCCTGCCGTTTGTTGAGATTCTTCTGCATGTTACGATTCCCCAAAAAACAGCGTTGGTAGACAGTTTTGTTGCTGTCGCACTACCGAGGGGGACATGTGACCGATTCGTATCATTTTTCTTGGCATTACGTCAGCAACACGCCGCCAGGGCGTCCGTTCGAACTGGCCGGGGCGATCACGCCGCGTGCCGACGAACGCTTCGACGGGGCTGTCGATGCCTACTGCGATGGGCGCTACATTGGCCGTTGCGAGTTCTCGAGTATTGACGCGAATGATGCGTCCGAGGCGGCGGAGCAAATCCGAAAACGTATCGAGCTTCGCATCGAAGATCGCGTGGCGCGAGAAAGCGCGACCTCGCACTGAGAGAGGCACCTGAAGCGGTACTGACGTCTGCGCCAAGCGTTGCTCCTGGCGAGGCGTCACACGCGCTTCACACGTCAAGTCGCTCTATGGATGACGGCCGTTCAGCGCCAGCGATAGCAGCAGCGGCCGCCCCATCCACCCCAGCCGCGTCCCCATGAGAACGAAAGCGATACGTTGCTGACCCAAGGCGACGGGCCGAATGCCGGGTAAAACGGTGCATAGGCCGGGTATGCCGGATAAGCAGCATAAGCGGGATAGGCCGAGTATGCCGGATAGGCTACATAAGGTGATGGGGAGTAAGTGGCGTAGCCCGGCGCTGGCGCATACGCGACGTTGCCCGACGGCACTTGCGACGTCGGCGGGGGCACGTAATCAGGCGGTACGGGAGAGCCGTTCGGATACACGGGCGTGCGCGGCGCTTGCTGCGCTGGCGGCCGGTAATCCGGCGGCACCGGCGAATTATTCGGATAGCTCAGGCGTGCGGCTGTGCCCGCCGGCGGTGGCGGGACCGGCGATGCTGTCGGCGACGATCTCACCGGTGCGGTAGAGACGCTGGGCGTTGGCACCGGCGCTGTCGAGACATCTGCGGAGCCCGGCGAGCCCGGTGCTGCACGCATGGCTTGCGGCGCGACGGGATTGGGCGACAGCGCGAGCGCGCCTCCCGGATACTGCACGACATAGCAGCCGGCGAGCGGCAAAACACAAAGCAGGGTGGCGAGCGGCGCGAGTTTCATGGAAACGAGTGTAGCGCAGGAAACCGTATCGTCCGCGACGTCGGCACGGCGCTCGCCTTACGATTTATTGCGAGTGACGCGGTAGCTCGCGGGAGCGACAGGCAAAAAAAACGGCCAGCAATTTGCTGGCCGTGAAATCCACCAGGAGGAGGTGGAGGAGACAGGTGCAACTATATCAGGGAAATCCCTAGACGGGTTAACCTTTGCTGAAAAAATCTGTAGAAAAACCACAAGTGCGACAATTCGTCGCTTTTTCGCGCATTAATCTCCCAATCCAAAGCCCCGTATAGCCTTTGGGCGCATCGCCCAAGCGTCATCCTATTCTCCTGATGGAGAAAAACCACAAATCCTTGTCTCGTCGACCGACACCGGGGCTGTCCGCCGCCGGTCGGATGGTCACGCGCATCGGTGCACGCATCCCTCGGGAATCTAAGTGTTAACACCAAGCCGTGATTTACGTTCGGCGATATAAACTTCCGCAAAGCGTAATTTTGTGCGAGAGAGGATTCGGCGAGTCCATCCTCCGACCCGATGCATGAAATGTCCTGCGTGCCCGATCGGGGCGGCAGGGTGCCCGATGCGAGGCAACGACTGTGGAAGCCGGCGCCTCGACCGGGTACGCAATGACACGAAGTTGCGAGAACGTTTGGAGACAGGATGAAAGCAGCAGAAGTGAATGTGGGCACGCTGATCGACGAGAGTCGTCTGGGCGGCTATCAGTGGTGGGTGATCGCGTTGTGCGCGATGTGCCTGGTGGTGGATGGTTTCGATGTGCAGGCCATGGGCTACGTCGCCCCGGTGGTGATTCGCGAGTGGGGCATTGCCAAGGAAACGCTCTCGCCGGTGTTCGGCGCGGGGCTGTTCGGCATGCTGGTGGGATCGCTCACGTTCTCGGCGCTCGCTGACAAGCTGGGCCGTCGCCCGGTGCTCATTGGCGCCACGCTGTTCTTCGCCGTGTGCATGATCTTCACGGGTTTCGCCAACACGATTACGGAATTGGTCGTCTGGCGCTTTGTCGCCGGCCTGGGCCTCGGTTGCATCATGCCGAACGCGATGGCGCTCGCGGGTGAGTACAGCCCGCGTCGCATCCGCGTGTCGCTCATGATGATGGTGTCGTGCGGCTTCACGCTCGGTGGTGTGGTCGGCGGCCTTATCACGGCTGCGATCATCCCGAGTCTGGGCTGGCGCGCGGTGTTCTACATCGGCGGTGCGATTCCGCTGGTGCTCGGCGTGCTGATGTGGATTTCGCTGCCCGAATCGATTCAGTTCCTGATGTTCAAGAAGAGCGACCGCGCGCGCATTCGCAAGCAGTTGCTGCGCGTGGCGCCCAGCGCCAACGTGCCGGTCGACGCTCACTTCGTGCTCGACGAGCAGAAGGCGAAGGGCGTGCCGTTCATCGAGCTGTTCAAGGACGGTCGCGCCCGCGTGACGCTGCTGCTCTGGGTCATCAACTTCGCTAACTTGCTCGACATGTACTTCCTGTCGAACTGGCTGCCGACGGTGATTCGCGATGCCGGTTATTCGACGCAGGTTGCCGTGATGGCGGGTACCGCGTTGTGGGCTGGCGGCGTGATCGGTACGTTGCTGCTCGGCCGCGTGATCGACCGCGTGGGCTTCACCAGCGTGCTCGCCGTGACGTTCCTGATTGCCATTGCAGCCACGGCGGCGATCGGCAATCCGATGGTGATGGTGTCGATGGTTGCGGTGTTCATCGCGATCTTCTTCGCGGGCTTCTCGATCATTGGCGGACAACCGGCGCTCAACGCGCTGGCCGCCACGTATTACCCGACATCGCTGCGCTCGACGGGCATTGGCTGGAGCCTCGGTATCGGCCGGATTGGCTCGGTGCTCGGCCCTGTGCTGGGCGGCGCGCTGATGCATCTGCAATGGTCGTCGTCGTCGCTGTTCATCGCGGCAGCAGTACCCGCTTGCGTGTCGCTGATCGGCGTGCTTGCGATTGCGCGCACGCAGCGCAGCGACGGGGGCAATCTGCGCACGGCAACGGCCAATTGACGGCGGCGCTTCGAACCCGAAGGCTGCGCCATAAGCAGCGGTTAAGGGTCCGATAACCATCGAGTATGAAAGTGCGGCGCCCGCCAGCGTTATCATGGCGGGCGTCGTTGTTTTCGCGGCGTCTCTCAAGGTGCGACAGGCTTCGCGCCGACTCATCATAACGATAATGACATCGACGTCCGAACTCTCTCCTGCGTTACCTTCCGAGCGTGTGTTGCTGGGTATTCTCGGCCTGTTCATGATGATCGCGCCGGCGTCCACGGACATGTATCTGCCGGGGCTCGTGACGATGCGTCACGAGTTGGGCGCGAGTGCCGCGGCCGCACAACTCACCCTGTCGTATTTCTTCCTGGGCTTTGCTTTCGGGCAACTCGTGTGGGGGCCGTTGGCAGACCGTTTCGGACGCCGCCGGCCGATGGCGGCGGGCATCGCGCTGTACATCTTCGGCTGTATCGGCTGCGCGTTCGCCGACAGCATGGATCACATGATGATGTGGCGCTTCGTGCAGGCACTCGGCGGATGTGCGATGCCGGTGATTGCGCAGGCGATCGTGCGCGACGTCTATGGGCCGCGTAACAGTGCGCGCGCCTTCTCGATCATGTTGCTCGTGATGAGCGTTGCGCCGATTGTGGCACCGCTCGTCGGGGGACAGATGCTGCGCTTCACGACCTGGCGCGTGATCTTCGGCGTGCTTGCCGTGTTCGGTGCCGTGGCGATGTTTGCGCTGTGGCGTCTGCCTGAAACCGGGGCGGTGCACGCCCGTCAGTCGGGCGGCCCGCGTGCCGTGGTGGCGTCTTATTGGCATCTGTTGCGTGACCCGCATTTCGTCGGCTACATGGTGGCGGGCGGGGCGGTCTTCGGGGCGTCGTTCACTTACATTACCGGCACGCCGCTGGTGTACATGGAGTACTTCCATGTGTCGCCACAGTTCTTCGGGGTGCTCTTCGGCATCAACATTGTCGGCATGGCGTCGATGACGATGTTCAATTCGCGTCGAGTGGGGCAGGTGGGGCCGTACCGATTGATGCGCATCGGCATTATCGGCTGCGCGATCGTGACGTCCGTGCTGTGCGCCACGGTGTGGCTGGGCTTCGCTCTGCTGCCGCTGATGGTGGCGATGCTGTTCCTGTTCATGTCGCTGCGGGGCATCATTACCGCGAATTCGGTAGCGGGCGCATTGGCCAATCATCCGACGCGCGCGGGCGCAGCGGCGGCGCTCGTCGGCAGCGTGCAGTATGGTTTCGGATTCGCGGCGGGCGGCTTGCTCGGCGTACTCAACGACGGTTCGCCGCGCCCGCTCGTGGCCGTCATGTGCGGCTTCTCCGTGCTGGCGCTCATCGCGCTGATGACAATGCTGCGCAAACCTCAGCACGCGCATTGAGCGAAATCAGGTAACGCTCACGGCTTTCGTGGGCGTTCCCCATACATCTTCGTTTCGCAAAGCTCGTCGCTGCACGCGGGCACGTTGCGCACGCCCAGCCATCGCGACACGCGCATCCGGTTGCGGGCGAACGCCCGGTATAGCACGCGCGCAGCAGGCCGCAGCGCGGGCACACGCAGCGGGGCGACCAACCAGCCACGGCCGGTTAGCGTGTACGCCGCCAGAATGGCATCGATACCCACAACGCACACACCATCGGCCGTCCATGCGTGCATTTGAGTATTAAGCGCTTTCAGGCTGACACCTAGCGATGCCGGATCGAACGCCGGTTCTGCAATATCCACGAATGCGAGTCGTCCGTCCCGATCCCTTGCGCGCAATTGCCTCACCTCGAGCATGCAAATCGGGCAATGGCCGTCGATATACAACGTGAGTTCTGTGGTCGCCATGATGTCGCTCCAGTGTTTCAGTTGTTTCTGTCATGAGAGAAATTAAGCGCGCGCATCATGCGCGTCAAGTTAAATTTCTGTATTGACAGAAATTTCCGTAATGAATAGATTTCGTTCATGGAACTCACACCGATCACCGAACGATTCATCCTTCATTGGGGCGAGATGGGCTCGCGCTGGGGCGTCAACCGTACCGTGGCGCAGATTCATGCGCTGCTGTATCTGGCGGGCCGCCCTCTGGCGGCGGACGAGATCACGGATACGCTCAAGGTCGCGCGCTCCAATGTGAGCACGAGCCTCAAAGAGCTTCAGTCATGGCGGCTGGTGCATGCCGTGCATGTGCTGGGCGACCGTCGCGAGCATTTCGGGACGTCGACCGACATATGGGAGTTGTTCAAGCTGATCGTGGAAGGGCGTCGTCAGCGCGAAATCGATCCGACACTGACGATGCTGCGCGATACGTTGATGAGCCCCGAAATGTCGCAAGAGAGCCGCGAGACCGAGCAACGCATGCGCGACACGCTCGACTTTCTCGAAACGCTCACGACATGGTCCGACGAAATGTTGCGTCTCAAGCCCGACACGTTGATGAAGACGCTGGGCATGGGGGCGAAGATCAGCCGCACGATGCGGCGCAAGAAGACGTAATGCGGCATTGCCCGCGATAGCGAGGTCGCCGATCCGATACCGGCGTCTGCATTGGTCCAAGCCCGATAAGCAATCGGACATGAGCAAACAAAAAGGGGCGCCCCTCACGGTGGCGCCCCTTCGTACTTCTGCCACTAGATACCGGGCAGCTTACAACGCCAGCACCAGCTTCTTGCCGCAGGCGCGCGAGCAGCAGGACATCATCTTCGTGTTCGCGTCGCGCTCCGCACGCGTGAGCACCACGTCGCGGTGATCCACGTCACCTTCCAGCACGTGGACTTCGCACGAGCCGCACAGACCTTCCTCGCAGTCGCTTTGCACGTCGATATTCGCGGCGCGCAGTGCTGTGAGCAACGTCTGATCGGCGGGCACCATGACCGTAATGCCGGAGTCCTTGAGCGTGACCTCGAACGCATGCTCCTTCTCGGGGTCCAGCGTGCCCAGTTGCGACTGGAAGTGCTCGACGCGCAGCGTGTCGTCCGGCCAATGCGTGCAGCACTGCGCCAAACCGTCCAGCATCCGCACCGGACCACAGGCATACACTTGCGTGCCGTCTTGCGGCGTTGCGAGCAGGGCAGCGTAGTCGGCACGCCGACCTTCGTCCTTCACCCACAGATGCAGTCGATCGCCGTGCAGCGCCTGAAGGTCATCAAGCAGCGCCATGGTGCGACGGCTGCGGCCGCTGTAATGGATCTCGTAGTCGATGCCCAGCACCTTCGCGCGCCGCGCCATCGCGGCAATCGGCGTCACGCCAATGCCCCCCGCCACGAAGATCGCGCGCGATGTCGTTTCATCCAGCCGGAAGTGGTTGCGCGGGCCGCGAATGCGCAGCCGGTCGCCGACCTTCACTTGCGTGTGAACCCAGTTCGAACCGCCACGGCCTTCCGGCTCATGCAGCACCGCGATTTCAAATGCGCCGACGTCCGACGGATCACCGCACAGCGAATACTGACGTGACAAACCCGAGTCACCACACTCGATATCGACGTGCGACCCGGGTGCCCAGCGCGGCATGGCACGGCCATCGGGGGCGACAAGGCGAAGCTTGACGATGCCTTCGGCGGCCGGGGTGACGGACTCGACCACGACCGGGCGCGTCACGCTATGGCCCGACGGTTCGCCGATACGCACGGGCGACTGACGTGTCAGCACGGCCGGATCGAGGCGTTCGGGGTTCTGTGCCGGATCCCACTCGACCCACACATGCTCCGGGCCACGGAACGACGTGTTCGGCACGTAGGTGAACTCCTGCTCCGCGATTTTCATGTGCGGCAGACGACGGGTGAACTCTTCGAGGAAGATTTGCATCTCCATGCGGGCGAGGTTCTTGCCCATGCACTGGTGCGAGCCGTAACCGAACGTGAGCTGGTCGCTGGCGTTTTCGCGGCGGATGTCGAACAGATCGGCGTCGGCGAAGTGCGCTTCGTCATGGTTGGCCGACGACGTCACGATCAGCAGCTTCGATCCTGCGGCGATATCGATACCGCCGATGTTCACGTCCTTCGTTGCCAGACGACGCCACGCCGCGACCGACCCGTTGTGACGCAGACATTCTTCCACCGCGTTCGGAATCAGCGACGGATCTTCGCAGATCTCGCGCCAGACGTCCGGATGCTGGAGCAGCAGCTTCATCGCGTTCGCCGTGGCGTTGGCCGTCGTCTCGTGAGCCGCCACGATGCCCGCCATCATCATCGAGTGCAGATACGAATCGGTGACGACTTCGGGGTAGTCCTTCTGCTTGCGAATGCCGTATTGCATCCAGCCCGGACCGTCCGGGTTCTGACGCATCTTGTCGAGAATCTTGCCCGCGAGTTGCCAGAAGTTACCCACGGCGTGGGCGACGGCCACTTGCTCTTCGGGCTTCGGACGTCCCCACGTGTTGACCGTGTGCGCGATCGAGTATTCGCGCAGCTTGTCCATGTCTTCTTCCGGCACGCCGAGGAAGTGCAGCGCCACGGTGAGTGGCACTTCCCACAGCATCTGATCGACGAGATCGGCGCGGCCATCGTTGACGAAGCGGTCGACGTACTCGCGCGCGAGCTGACGCACCAGCGGCTCATGATGCTTGAGATGCTCGGGCGTGAACGGCTCCATCAGCACCCGACGGCGGGGCATGTGCGCGGGTTCGTCTTCGTTGACGAGTGTACGGTTGAGCGCGAATCCATAGGACGCCAGCACAGCGTTCGCTTCCGGCCCCGTCGGCGTGATCTTTTCCAGCGCAATCGACGGGCTGAACGTGATGTTGTCGCGGAAGATCGCCTTGATGTCATCGTAGCGCGTCACCACCCAGTAGCCGAGCTTGGGGCTGTAGAACACCGGCTCCTGGTCGCGCGCCCAGCGCACGTATTCCGGCGGGTCCTGCTGGTAGCCGTCTTCGAACGGATCGAAGTCCGCAGCCCGTGCGCTCACCGGGCACCCGTTGGGGGCCTTGGCGGCAGACGTCTGATGAAACGGGCAGCCGCCAGCGCTTGCGGCGGCAGTGTCGGGGGTGGGGGAAATCGTTTGGCTCATCCGTTCACGCTCTCTGAGTCGGGTGCGACGACGGCCGTGCAGGGCTCGCGGCGACACACGCAATGAAACAAGTGTAGAGGAGCGGCTCGCGATCGGGCAGCATGTGCGTGAGCGCACGCGTGCCCGAATGTTGGCGGGGACGTCTCCTCATCCCGATGTGATCGGCTCCGGGCGGGCCGACGGCCATGCACCCAAAGAGCGTTCACATTCTCTGAATCTGTTAAACGTAAATATAATACGCATTGCGTAAATTAGTAGACTGGGGTTAACCTCTAGACTCGCCGATGCCGGGCTACGGCGATTTGCATCATAAAATCTCGCCGATGACCACAAGCAAACGACCCACAGCAGGCCGCCCGCGCAGTGTGACCGCGCTCTCCGACGTGCCGAATGACCTTGCGGTTTCCGGCACCGATGCCAACGACGCGCCTCGCGAGCGCGGCCGCCGTCAACGTGTGCAATCGGCCGAAACCGGCATGGTTGTGCTCAAGGGCCTGGCCCGGTTGGGCGGTCGCGCGAGCCTTACCGCGCTCGCCCTGCACGTGCAGCAAAGTCCCGCCAAGGTTCACCGGTATCTGATGAGTCTCGTGGAAGAAGGGCTCGTTGCGCAGGATGCCGATTCGCAGCACTATCATCTCGGGCTCGAAGCGATGCTCATCGGCGTGGCCGCCATGCGGCAAGCCGATCCGGTGCGCGCCGCCGAACCGGCGCTCGTGCGATTGCGTGAAGCGTTCGACGTCACCTGCTTCCTTGCCGTCATGGGCAACAAGGGGCCGACCATCGTGCGTTTCGAGGAGCCCGGCCTGCCGGTGACGATCAACGTGCGCATCGGCTCCGTGATGTCCGTCCTCTGGTCGGCTGCCGGTCGTGTCTTCCTTGGCCTGCTCGACGATCCTCAAGTGCTGGCGATGGCCGAAAGCGAACTGGCACTCGCCACGCCGGATCACCGCGCACAGCTCGATGCGGCGGACCCCATCGGCGCGCTGCGAACCTCGGTGCGAGCTGCGCAAGGGGCGAGCGTTCGCGATACCAATCTGACCGGCATCAGCGCGCTGGCCGCGCCGGTCTTCAACTATGACGGTCGCCTTGTCGGCGTGATTACGGCCCTCGGCGCCACGGGCGGATTCGATGCCCGCATGGACGGCCCCATCGGCGAAGCCGTGCGCCGCGAAGCGTTGGCTGCGAGTCATTCGCTGGGCTATCGACCGCCGTTGCCGGCCAGCGCCTGATCCATCAAACGCATCCAGAGCCGTTGTTCCGATGCGGCAGCCGCTCACGCGGCTGACCGCACCTTCCGCCTCATTCCCCATTGCCTCACCCCACACCAGATTCGGCGGGATACTCATCCCCGTTACAGTGAACCCTTGTGCTATCATTTGATAATGATTCTCATTAACAAATGAATGGCCGCCGATGATTCCGGGCATACGTAAGACCCGTCATCGGAGACCTCGCCTGAGGAGGTCGTAATTGCTGATGTTGAAACGAACGGTTGATCCGACGCCGCGCGTGGCATCGATTCCAACGCCTTCCATGACGTACGTGCCGCTCGGGCAGTTCGGTCAGGGCGAGCGCAAGCTCACGGGCGGCGCGCAGCATCGTGCGCTGGCGAGTAGCGATGCGCCGGTGGCAGGTCAGGTCGTGGCGCGGCCTTTTCCTCAATGCGGCGGTGACGAGCTGTGGCTGTGGCGTTTTTTGCTGGCCGGGCGTCCCTTCGGGGCGACGGGCGCGGCAGCCGGCGGCCCCGACGATGGGGCGACGTGGTTGTCCGCCGCCGAGCACTCGCTTGCCCGACGCTTGCCACGCACGCAGATGCGCCATCGCTTTCTGTCGGAGCGCATTGCGCTGCGCTGGATTTTCGGGCGCTGGTTCCGCTGCTCCCCCGCGCAAGCCCCTGTCCCGGCGGCAACACCCGGGGTGTCCTCGCTCGAGTGCGACGGACCGCACGGCAAGGTGTGGATCGATATGGCGCACGCGGGATTGTGGTTGTTCGTCGCGCTGGGCCAGGGTCCGGTGGCGCTGGCCGCGCACGCACCGACGCCTGTCGGACCCGACGATACCGCGCTGGTGAGCGCGCAATCGGGCGATCCGTTCGCGGTCGCGCGCGACGCTGCGCATCGCTTATGTCTGGCGCGTCTGGCGGGGGAGGGCGAGGCGCTGGCGTCGGGTGGCGACGTACCGTTGCTGGCGCACCCCTACGTGAGCGTGCCGTATGCCGGTCGCACGCGCTATCTGTACGACATGTCCGTCAGTTCCCGGCTGACCGTGGTGGTGGCGCGCGACAGCATCGTCCACCGGATGCGGGCGTTCGGTTGGCAGAACTGACCTTCGGCTTCAGGATTCGTGACAGCGGATATATGCATATACTGCGGCCCAAAAGCAGTTGTGCTGAATTTGCGCTATTCTCGCCCGTTGTCTTCCAACCGTCATCGACTTCCTGGAGAAGAAGCTCATGCGCCGTCGCTCGCGTCGTACTCTCGCTGCTGTTCTGACCGTCCTGTCCCTGCCGTTGGTGCCTCTCGCAGCGCACGCGAAGGCCCTTACCGTTTGCACCGAAGCCAGCCCCGAAGGGTTCGACGTGGTGCGATACAACTCGCTCACCACGACCAACGCATCTGCCGATCCGGTATTCAACCGTCTGGTCGAATTCGATGCCGCGCAAGCGAAGGTCGTGCCGAGTCTGGCGACGAAGTGGGAAGTGAGCCCCGACGGGTTGACCTACACGTTCACGCTGCGCCCGAACGTGAGCTTCCATAGCAACGACCTCTTCAAGCCGACGCGGGCCTTCAATGCCGACGACGTCGTCTTCACGTTCGATCGCATGCTCAATGACAACGCGCCGTGGCACAAGCTCACGCCGTCGGGTTTCCCGCATGCGCAATCGCTCTCGCTGGGTAAGCTGATCAAGTCGGTGCAGAAGGTCGACGACAACACGGTTCGCTTCACCCTGTCCGAGCCGGACGCCGTGTTTCTGTCGATGCTGTCGATGGGCTTCGCGTCGATCTATTCGGCAGAGTATGGCGACAAGCTCATCGCGGCCAACAAGACGGATGAACTGAATGCGCGTCCGATCGGCACGGGCCCGTTCGTCTTCCGCAGCTATCAGAAGGACAGCGTGGTGCGCTACGATGCCAACCCGTCGTACTTCGGCGGCAAGCCGGCCTCGGAACGCCTGATCTATACGATCGTGCCCGACGCCGCAGTGCGCGCCCAGAAGGTGAAGGTCGGCGAGTGCCAGATCGCGCTGTCGCCCAAGCCGCTCGACGTGCAGGCCGCACGCAGCGACAAGGCGCTCAAGGTGGTGGAGACGCCCGCGTTCATGACGGCCTTCGTCGCGATCAACACGCAGCACAAGCCGCTGAATGACGTGCGTGTGCGTCAGGCGTTGAATCTCGCGTTCGACAAGCCGAGCTACGTCAAGCAGGTGTTCGAGGGCACGGCCACGCCGGCGGTCAATGTGTACCCGCCGAACACGTGGAGCTACGCCAAGAATGTGGTGGACTATCCGCACAACATCGACAAAGCGAAGAAGCTGCTCGCCGACGCGGGCTTCCCGCAAGGCTTCGAGACGACGATCTGGACGCGCCCGGCCGGCAGTCTGCTCAATCCGAACCCGCGCGTGGGCGCCGAGATGCTGCAAAGCGATCTGGCGAAGATCGGTGTGAAGGCGCAGATCAAGACCGTGGAGTGGGGGGAACTGATTCGCCGGGGCAAGGCGGGCGAGCACGACCTGCTGTTCATGGGCTGGTCGGGGGATAACGGCGATCCCGATAACTTCCTCACGCCGCAGTTCAGTTGCGCTGCCGTGACGTCGGGCACGAACTTCGCGCGCTTCTGCGATGCCAATCTCGACAAGCTGATCAGTGACGGCAAGCGCACGCCCGATGTTGCCACGCGTACCGCCAAGTATCAGGCCGCGCAGAAGACGATCAAGGACGACGCGCTGTGGATTCCGCTGGCGCATCCGATCGCCGCGGTGATCACGCGCTCTGACGTGTCGGGGTATCAGGTGAGCCCGTTCGGCCGCCAGAACTTTGCGACCGTGCAGGTCAAGTAAGCCCTCAGTGAAGCTTGGCCATGCCCGCAACGGGCATGGCCATTTCCCTCGGCCGTCAGGCCTGCGGCGAACTCTCGGTTTCGCCGATCCGGAAAATCTGCGACAAATCCCAATCTGCCATGCCGCGCTGCGCGGCGTCCGCTAGCAAGCGGCGCACTTCCGGCAACACGCGCTGCACCGTAGCGCTCGTGTGGGCCAATTCTGCAATCGCATCGAGGTCCTTGAGCATCACGCGCACCGTGCCGGTGGCATGCTCCGGCGGCGTTACCATGCGCGGCCACAGCGTTTGCAGCAGAACCGAATCGGCCCAGCCGCCTTGCAGGGCCGACGGCACGGCCGATGTGTCGATGCCGCTGCGCTTGGCCAGCAGGAAGGCTTCGGCCAGCCCCGCGAGGGTCGTGGCAACGATGGCCTGATTGGCGAGCTTCGTGGTCTGGCCCGCACCGGTGTCGCCCATGCGCGTTACGCGTGAAGAGAAGGCGTGCAGCACCGGCGTGACAGCCTCGACGGCCTCGGCCGGCCCGCCTGCCATGACCGCCAGCGTGCCCGCCTCGGCACCGCCCGTGCCACCCGATACCGGGGCATCGATCCAGACACTACCGGTGGCCTCGTGCCAACGCCTGGCGAGGGAC
This sequence comes from Pandoraea sp., assembly GCA_031291335.1. GTDB lineage: Bacteria > Pseudomonadota > Gammaproteobacteria > Burkholderiales > Burkholderiaceae > Pandoraea. The sequence continues at coordinate 38,233 of JARLJF010000082.1, forward strand.
CGGGTCAACGCAGGCGACAGCGTCGAATGGTCGACGAGAAAGCGCGGTGGTGTGGCGGCATGCACGAGCCCATGTTCACCGAACACGACTTCCTCCACCGCCTTGCCATCGCCCAGGCAGAGCAGGGCGATGTCGACACACTCACCGAGCGCCTGAGGGGTGATGCAGGCCATTGCACCCGCATCGGCGAGCGCTGCAAGTTTTGCGGCCGAACGGTTCCAGACGGCGACCTCGTGACCGGCGGCGAGCAGCCGCTGTGTCATGGGTTCGCCCATGCGGCCGATGCCGCAAAAGCCTACGCGTGGGGTAGTCATCGATTCGTGTCCTCGTGGGTTGGCATCTCCCCGATCGAGGCTTCGTAGGGCCATGGCACAGCCCCCGAATGCGTGACGGCGCCGAGCTTGGCGGGTCGCACGAGCGCCTCGTACTTCTCGAGAACGCCGCCCAGACGTCCGCGCACGAACGGTTGGGTTTGCGCGGCCCGCGCGGCGAGTTCCTCGTCGGAGAGTTCGACGTCGAGCTTACCCTTGATTGCGTCGATGTGGATGCGATCGCCATCGCGCAGCAAACGAATCGGTCCGCCCGCCGCCGCCTCGGGACCGACGTAGCCGATACACATGCCCCGCGTTGCCCCGGAGAAGCGGCCGTCGGTGAGCAGCGCAACCTTTTCGCCCATGCCTTGCCCGTAGATCGCAGCGGTCACGCTCAGCATTTCACGCATGCCCGGGCCGCCCTTGGGACCTTCGTTGCGAATCACCAGCACGTCGCCCTCGCGGTACGTGCCAGCCGACACCACGGCCATGCAGGCCTCTTCCGTTTCGAACACGCGCGCGGTGCCCGAGAACACCAGTTGCTTCAGGCCGGCCGTTTTCAGTGCGGCGCCGTCGGGGGCAAGGTTGCCGCGCAGCACGACCAGCCCCGCGTTCGGCGAGAGCGGTTCGGTGTGCGGCTTGACGACGCGCCCGTCGGGGCCGGGGAACGCGCGCAACGCGACTTCGAGCGTTTCGCCGCTCTGCGTCAACGTATCGCCATGAATGTGGCCGCCCGCGAGCAAGGCGTTGAGCACGGCGGGAACGCCGCCGACGTGATGCAGATCGACGGCGAGATAACGGCCTCCGGGTTGCATGTCGCCAATGAGCGGCGTGCGGGCAAGCACTTCGGAGACATCGTCGAGCGTGAATTCGATGCCGGCCTCATGCGCGATCGCGGGGATATGCAGCATGGCGTTGGTCGAGCCACCGGTGGCGGCCACCGCTGCGCAGGCGTTCTCCAGACTCTTGCGGGTGACCAGATCGCGCGGCAGCGGGCCGCCATTGCGCAGGGCACGCATGACGTTCTCGCCCGCGCGCCGGGCAATGGCGATGCGTTCGCTATACACCGCCGGCACCATCGCCGAGCCCAGTGGCGCGAGCCCGAGGACTTCCGCGACCATCGCCATCGTGTTCGCCGTGAATTGCCCCGGGCACGAGCCGGCCGTCGGGGTGCAACGCTTCTCGATGCCGAGTAATGTCTCGGCGCTCGTGTCACCGCGCTGCGCCGCGCCCACGGCTTCGATCGCGGTGAGGATCGTGGCCTGCGAGCCGTCCGGGGCGACTCCCGGCAGCATCGCGCCGCCGAACAGGAATACGCCGGGCACGTTCACGCGCACCATGCCCATCAGAATGCCGGGCAGTGTCTTGTCGCAGCCGGCCACGCCGACGAGGGCGTCGTAACAGTGCGCGCGCACGAACAGCTCGACGCTGTCCGCAATCGTTTCGCGAGATACCAGCGAGAAGCGCATGCCGGAGTGATTCATTGAGGTGCCGTCGGACACCGAGATCGCCGAGCCGCGAATCGGCACGCCGCCACCGGCGGCCACGCCAAGCCGGACGTTATCCGAGATCTGGTTCAGCGACATGGAGCAGGGCGTGTTCTCGCCGAACGTATCGATAACGGCGACGAACGGCTTTTCGATGGCGGCGTCGTCGAGACCGGTGGCACGCAGGAAAGCGCGGTGCGGCGTGCGCGTTACGCCTTCAGTCACGGTGCGGGAGCGGTGTTTGTGCAGATCTGTCATGGGGACTTCCTTAGGTTGTATCGCGCGCGATGCTCGCCTGAGCGAGTCGCTCAGGTATTGAGCAGCAAGCCGTTTTCGATGGCGAGCACCTGACCCGTCATCGCGGGGGCGTGGGCAGCGAGGAACCAGGCGAGGTCTGCGATTTCCGACGGCTGCGAGACACGCTTGAGCGGCGCGTTCTCGCGCATGCCGTCGACCACGCGGGCGTACGCGTCGTCGCCGAGCACGCGTCGCAACAGGCCGTCGTCGACCATTCCGGGCGCGATGGCGTTCACGCGCACATGCGGGGCGAGATTGCGCGCGAGCGAGAGCGTCAGTGAGTTGACCGCGCCCTTCGACGCCGCATAGGCAATCGACGATCCCGTGCCGTTGAGCGATGCCAGCGACGAAATGTTGATCACGGCGGCCGACGACGCGCCGGCCGGCCGTTCGCGCAGCAACGGCGTGGCGGCGCGCGTCATCTGGAACATGCCGATCAGGTTCACGCGGTAGAGGCGTTCGAACTCGGCATCGTCGATGGCCTCGAGGTCGCCGTGCGGGATCACGCGCGTTGTGCCCGCGCTGTTCACGAGGGCGTCAAGCCGCCCCCATTGCGCGCCGACGGCCGCAGCCATGCGGCGGCATGCGGCGTCGTTGCCGACGTCGGCGTCGATGACGAGCGTCTGTGCGCCCGCTTCACGGCACTGCGCCGCCACGGCTTGCGCGGCGTCGCGCGTGCTGTCGTCGAAGTTGTTGATGGCCACGGCCCAGCCGTCGCGGGCGAAGCGCAGGGCAGTGGCGGCGCCGATGCCGGTTGCGGCACCGGTCACGAGGCAGACGGGAAAACTCATGCATGACTCCGTTGCGGCTTCAGCGACAGCGCGAGGCAGGCACCACCGACCAGCGCACACGCCAGCACGATCATGCCCGGCAGCAATTGCCCGGTGCTGTCCTTGAGAAAGCCGATGACATACGGGCTGACGAAGCCCGCGAGGTTGCCGGTCGAGTTGATCAGCGCGATGGCGGCGGCCGCACCGGCTCCGCCCATCATCGCCGTGGGAATGCCCCAGAAGACCGGCGCGATCGAATTGATGCCGATGGCAGCCACGATGAGCGCGGCCATCGACCACCACAGATGCTGGGCAAGCAACACCGAGGCCAGCATGCCGGCGGCACCCAACAGGCAGCACACGGCGACGTGCACGCGACGCTCGTTATGACGATCCGCGTGGCGAGCCACCAGAATCATGGCAACCGCGCTGATGAGCGACGGCACGGCCGAGAGCAGTCCGATGTTGCCGATGTTGGCAACACCGGCCGCGCGGATCATCGTCGGCAGCCAGAACACGAGACCGTAATTGCCCATCGCGATGCAGAAGTACAGCAAGCCGAGCAGCCAGACCTTGCGGTTGCCGAACACCTGCCGCACGCTCTGATGCGCGCGGGTGCTGTCGTCGGCGGCGAGATCCTGCGCGAGCAGACGCTTTTCGTCCGCGCTCAGCCACTTCACCGTCTCGATCTTGTCCTGCAACACGAAGAACGCCGCGATCCCCACGACCAGCGAGGCGAGGCCTTCGATCAGGAACAGCCATTGCCAGCCGGCGAAGTCGTGCAGACCGCCGAAGCGCTGCATGATCCAGCCGGACAGCGGGCCGCCGATTGCGCCGGAGACCGGAATCGCCACCATGAACAGCGCGATGATCTGCGAGCGTTTGTTCGACGGAAACCACGACGACAGATACAGCACGATGCCGGGAAAGAAGCCGGCCTCGGCCACGCCCAGCAAGAACCGCAGAACGTAGAAGGACACCGGGCCCTGCGTGAACATCGTCAGGCAGGAAATGATCGACCACGTGACCATGATGCGCGCGATCCACATGCGCGCCCCCACGCGGTGCAGGATCAGGTTGCTCGGCACTTCGAAAATGAAATACCCGAGGAAGAACACGCCCGCACCTGCACCGTAGACCGTTTCGGACAACGAGAGGTCCGAGAGCATCTCCAGCTTCGCGAAGCTCACGTTCACGCGGTCGATGTACGCGACGATGAAGGCGAGAAAGAGGAACGGGATGATGTGCCAGGTCAGCTTGCGGTACAGCGCATCGCGCTGCGTCGGGTCCAGGGCGGTGTTCGCGCCGGCATGCGGACGCGCGCCGCCGGAAAGGGACGTGCTCATGGGTGTTGTCTCCGTGGATGCGTGCCATTCGGCACGTCGAGTTATTGGGCAGCGTGGCGCGCGTTCGGTTATGTGATGGGGGCGCGGAAGTGGGCGGCTCGGCGCGGCTCCACACTGACCGACGCATCACGGGGGTCCCCGCGCGACAGTGCTGCTCGATCAAAGGGTAAAGGGAGGGCGGGCGCAACGGCAAATCACACTTTGCACCCATGGCATTACCGTTTGGTTATGATGTCGGCGTTCTGCACTCGCACAACGCCACGGACTTTCCGACGCCCGCCATGTCAACGACCGATAACTCGATAGAGCGCTTTTTCCGCAGCGGCCTGAAGCTGGGCCATTTGCGCATTCTGGTGACGCTGGGCGAACTGCGGCAGGTCACGCGTGTGGCGGCGGCGTTTCACGTCACGCAGCCGGCCATCTCCAAGCAGATCGCAGAGATCGAGGAGGCGCTGGGCGCGCCGGTCGTGCGTCGCGTGGGCAACGCGGTGGAGTTGACCGGCATCGGACGCGTGCTCGTCGAGCGCGGGCGCGAGATTCTCCGGCAGATCGAACTGGCGCGACGCGATGTCAGTGCGCTGACCGCCGGTACCGCGGGTCATGTGCGGTTCGGCGCGGTGGTGACGATTCCTCAGCCGTTGATTGCGCATGCGGTCGAGTTGTTCACACGGCGCGCACCGAACGCGTCGTTCTCGTTCATGGAAGCCACGCTCGACCGTCTGCTCAAGATGATGGACGAGGGCAATCTCGATCTGGCGCTCGGGCGGAATCGCGTGACCGGGCATTTGCCGGTGATGCGTCATGAGTCGTTGCATCACGAGCCGTTCGTTTTCGTGGTCGGCACGCGGCATGCGTTGGGTGGTCACGACAGTGCCGACAGACCGGTTGCCTGGGAAGATTTGCAGGATGTGCGCTGGATCACGCCGATGCGTGGCTCGCCGGCATTCACGACGATGGTCGAGATCCTCGCCGAGCACGGCGTGACCTTGCAGCGTCCGGCGATCGAGTCGAGTTCGCTGGCTCTGAATCTCGCGCTGCTGCGTGGCGGCGATTTCGTCTCGATCCTGCCGTTATCGCTCGCCCGGCGCTACGTGCAGCGTGGCTCGATGCGCGTGCTGCCACTGCCACCGCTCGGCCCCCTGGGCGAGGCGATTCTGTACTGGCGCGAAGACACGACGACGCCTGCCGCGCAACTCTTTGCGGCGTGTCTGCGAGAGTCGTCGGCCGAGTTGATCGACGCGAACTGAGGCGATTGAACGACGTTGCGTCCCCCCTGATGCTGCCGTAGCGGGGGCATCAGGGGCGGCCGTTCGTCAGATGACGTTCGCGGCGTGCTTCACGCCATAACGCTTGCCGGGTGTGCCATTGCCGAAGCGTTGCGACAGCGTCTGGCGTGATGCTTCATGTGCGGCCCAGTCGTTGCCATCCTGCAGCGGCGGGATCGTAACGATTTCACCCAGATCGAGCCCGGCCAGCGAGGCGTCGACCATGTCCTGCGACGTCATCAGCCATTGTTGTGGCAGTTCGCTGTGCGACTTGCCCGCCACATCCCAGAATTCCGTGACGGTAGCGCCCGGTAGCACGGCTTGCACACGCACGCCCTTGCCCGCCAGTTCGTGATGCAGTGATTGCGAGAACGCGAGCACGAAGGCCTTGCTGCCGCCATAGACGCCGTTGAGCAATTCCGGCGCGACGGCGACGATGGACGAGATGTTGATGATCGTGCCGTGTCCGCGTGCAACGAAGCCGGGCACGGCGGCGTACGTCAGGCGGGTAAGGGCCGTCACGTTGACGTCGATCATGGCGCTCATGTGCTCGACGTCTGCTTCCAGCAGTGGCGCGATCGCGCCGAAGCCCGCGTTGTTCACGAGCGTGTCGATGCGCGTGTCTTCGCGCAGACGTGCCTCGACGGCGTTCTGCCCGTCGCGCGTGGCGAGGTCGGCGCTGAGGATATCGACCTTGCGACCGGTCTCGGCGTGAATGCGTTGGGCAACGTCACGCAGGCGTTCGGTGTTGCGGGCGACCAGAATCAGGTCGTGGCCGCGGCGGGCAAGACGATCGGCGTAGATCGCGCCGATCCCTGACGAGGCGCCGGTGATCAACGCGGTGCCGGGGTTGGTTTGGAGGTTTTGGCTCATGGCAGATTTCCAGTGCAAGGGTCCTTCGTACGCCTGTCGCGCCGTTGGACGGTGAGGCGGAGTCGTTGGCGATGAGGACGGATGTCACTTCGCCAATGGCTTTCAGTGTGGTCTGCATTGCCTCTGTCTCAAATGACTGGAAGCCCACTTTTCAGGACAAACTTGTCCGACAGTCGAGACGGGTGCCCACTACAATCCAGCCATTACCTACTTGTCCCTGATGTCCTTGCCGAAAGGCCTCCGGGGACGGTTTTCAGCCATGACGAAACGTATTGCGTTGGTGGTCTACCCCGGCTTCCAGATGATTTCGCTCGCTGCGATGTCGGTGTTCGAAATTGCGAGCGTGGGACGGCCCGAGCCGCTTTACGAGGTGAATGTCGTCTCGGTGAACGGCGGCATGGTGCGCGATTCGGCGGGCATTTCGGTGGCGACGGACGCCATCGGGCGACGCTCATATGACACGGTGCTGGTCGCAGGCGCCACACAGATCGTGCCGACGGAGCCGGAACTCGTGGAGGCGCTGATCCGTCTGGCGCCGAAGGTGCGGCGGATCGGGAGCATTTGTTCCGGCGCGTTCGTGCTGGCCGACGCCGGTTTGCTCGACGGACGACGTGCGACGACCCACTGGGGGCAGGCAAACGCGTTGCAGAAGCAGCATCCGGATGTGATCGTCGAGGACGACCGCATCTACGTCAACGACGGCGCGGTGTGGACGTCGGCAGGCATGACGGCGGGGATCGACCTTGCCCTGGCACTGGTGGAGGCCGACTACGGTAGCGAGATCGCGCGCGACGCATCGCGGCTGCTGGTGGTGCACTACCGTCGCACCGGCGGTCAGTCGCAGTTCTCCACACTTTCCTCACTCGAACCCAGCTCCGACCGTGTGCGCAGTGCGCTGGCGTACGCCCGCGAGCATCTGCGCGAACCGTTGTCGGTGGAGCAACTCGCTGCGCAGGTCCACTGGAGTGCTCGGCACTTCAGCCGTGAGTTCACGCTGCAGACCGGGCTGACACCGGCCAAGGCCATCGAGAAGTTACGTCTGGAAGCCGCGCAGGCGTTGCTCGAAGCGGGGGAGGCGTCAATTGCGCGGGTGGCGAATGTGACAGGTTTTGGCGACGAGGAACGTATGCGACGTGCTTTCTTGCGCACGCTGGGCAAGCCGCCACAAGCCTTGCTGCGTGAGGCGCGCGAGCGGATGCGGGCGTGAGTCACGTTGTAAGCGTTTCAAGAACGATACATTTTCGACAGGTATCTCCCCGGTGTCTCGCAAATTGAGTTATTAATTTGTTTTAAATCAATGGGTTGAGTCTTCTGGCACGGAATTCGCGTATGTAGATCGTGTATGGCGAAGCGCCAACCCGGAATTCCCGCAGGCAGTTGGCAAGGTGTCCCTGTGCTTTCACGCGTAGGTCGGCCGACTATTGCCCGCGTTTTTCGCTGATGCGCTCACGCCGTAACGCAGAACCTTCTGGCGGGGTTCTGTGTGTTCCGAAGTGAGTGCGCGTGCGCGGGGAGGGGACCATGAACAGGTTCAAGGCGACGTTGGTGGGAGCAGCGGCAGTAGCCATGCTGTGTGGCATTTCAATCGATGCGTCATACGCGGCCGGTGGCGGCGGCGGAGGACGTGGCGGAGGGGGTGGCATCGGTTTCGGTGGTGCGGGCGGCGTTGGCGGACTTGGCGCGTTCGGCGGCCCGGGCGGGGTCGGTACCGGTGTTGGTATCGGCGTAGGTGTCGGCATCGGCGGCGCGGGCGGCTGCGGCTGCGGCAGCCATGGCGGCGGTCCTGGTGGTGGCGGCACGGGTGGCGGTCCTGGTGGCGGGGGCGGCACAGGCGGTGGTCCCGGCGGCGGTGGCAGCACTGGCGGCGGTGGCAGCACCGGTGGTGGTGGCAGCACCGGCGGCGGTGGCAGCACCGGTGGTGGCGGCAGCACTGGCGGCGGTGGTAGCACCGGTGGTGGTGGCAGTACAGGTGGCGGTGGCGGGTCGGGCGGTGGTGGCGTAGGCGCCAGCAGCGGTGGCGGCGGTGGTGCTTCCGGCCCCGGCGGTCTCGGCATCGGTGGTTCAGCCGGCGGCAATGGACTTGCCGCGTTCGGTGGCCCCAGTGGTTTCGGTGGTGGCGGTGGATGTTCAATGAACGGCCAGAACGGCGGGGAGCCGTGTCCCTGAGCCAATCGTGGGCAGCCTGCATGCGCTCGGCACAGCGCGTGCAGGGTCTGGCCACGCAATTCAATGGCGTAGCGAGTCTCACAGGTTAATCGTCGGTTCCTGATGCGACCGGCTGGCGGCGATGCCGTCAGCCGTGCCACCCCCCCGGCCCGTGATCAGGCTGTTCTCCCGGCGACACGCCCCTTCGGTGATCCGAGGGGGCGTTTTTTTTGTGATTTGCGCTGCCTATCGAAACGATCGGGGGGATATGGAAATGCCGATTATGTATTTCGCGTAAACCCGCACCTGTGGCAGCATTCGGGGTCTGGGTTGCGCGAAGTGGCTAACGGCCGTGCGCGACTGCTGCGGGCCTATCAGGCTCGCTCGATACCGAACAGGCGCTCAACAAGCGTCAAATAAGCAAAAGGAGAAATCGCTCATGCTGTCTCGTCAACTGATTAACGCGTTCCTCGGCGCTACGTTTGCGCTGGCATCCCTCGGCGCCACGGCCCAGACGGCCGACAAGCCCCTGAAGGTCGGCACGATGGCCGGCTCGGACGCGCAGATCTTCGAAGTCGTGAAGAAGGTGGCGCATCAGCGCGGCCTCGAAATCAAGATCATCGAGTTCAGTGACTACGCACAGCCGAACGCCGCGCTAGACGCCGGCGATCTGGACGCCAACGGCTTCCAGCACAAGCCGTTCCTGGACAGCCAGATCAAGGATCGCGGTTACAAGATCGTGAGCGCCGGTCTCACGTACGTCTCGCCGCTGGGCTTCTACTCGAAGAAGTTCAAGTCGCTCAAGGATCTGCCGAACGGTGCCAAGGTCGGTATCCAGAACGATCCGTCGAACGGCAACCGTGCCCTGCTCCTGCTGCAAAAGGAAGGCCTGATCAAGCTGCGCGCGGGTCTGGACGGCAAGAACGCCACGCCGCTGGACATCGCCGAGAACCCGAAGAAGCTGAAGATCGTGGAACTCGAAGCCGCTCAACTGCCGCGCGCACTGCCGGATCTGGACGCCGCTTCGATCAACACGAACTTCGCCGCGCAAGCCGGCCTGGTGCCGCAGCGTGATGCCATTGCCATCGAAGACCTGAAGGGCCCTTACGCCAATCTGATCGCTGTGCGTGTGCAAGATGCGAACAAGCCGTGGGTCAAGCAACTGGTCGACGCCTATCACTCGGACGAAGTGAAGAAGTTCATCGAGACGCAATTCAAGGGTGCGCTGATTGCGACGTGGTAAGCCTTGATGCCGCTTTCGATGCGCATCGCGCGCGTCGTTGAAGGGCAAAGAAAAGCCGGGGTCAGTGCAGTCTTGACCCCGGCTTTTTCATTAGTTCAGATGTGCGGCGAGCATATCGCGCACGTCCGATACCAACGCCGGCTCGTCCGCGCGAGGTGCGGCGAGACTGAACTCGACATCCGGCAACGCAGGCAATTTCATGTGCCCTTCGACGGGCGCGGCAGTCGGCGGGATCGCCGACGCATTCAAACAGGCAACGCCCAGGCCTGCGGCCAACGCCAGGTGCAGGCCACCGATATCCGACGCGGTATGTTCAATGGTGTAGGCGATGTCATGCGCGTCGAGCGTATGAACCGCAAATCGTTGTAGCGAACAGGTGTCGGGCAGCACGAGCAGTGGCAGTGTCTGAGCGGCAGGTGCCAGCGCCAATGACTTGTCGGCAATCCAGTGCAGCGGTTCGCGACGCAGTCTTATCCGGCCGGTGGCCGCGCTGTTCGGCACGTGACCCTTGTGCAGAATGGTCATCGACACGCCGATATCGAAGCTTCCGGCATTCGCTTCCTGTTCGATCCAGGCACTCTTGCGGATGCTGACGTGAAGCCGCAACTGCGGAAACTGCTCACGTATGCGCCTGATGATGATCGGCAGCACCTGCGGGCGAAAATAGTCCGTGATGGCGAGCCGCAAGTCCCCGGTCAATTGCGCCCCCTGCATCTCTCTCCAGACAGCGTCGCTCAGGGAAAGCAGCTTTTGCGCGTGCTCCACCAGTCGCGCGCCTGCCGGTGTGAGACTTGTCCCCGTTTTGGCGCGAACCAGCAGCGATACGCCGCACATCTCCTCGAGCTTGCGCACCTGCTCGCTGACCGCCGATTGCGATCGATACAGACGAGGTGCCGCCGCAGACAGGCTTCCGGCGTCGGACACGACCACCAGCGTATGGAGAAGCTCCAGATCAAGGATGCGAGACATCTATCTACCTGTTTTGTTGATGGATGACATCATAATTTCCTGCTTTTCCGTGGTCAAGGCGCGCCGGATACTGGCGACTCATCAACCGCAAGGAGAAAAGCATGCCTGGCATCAATGTCGTTATTTCTGGCCAGCCCGACTCGGCCCTGACCCATCGGCTCGTGGAGCAACTCACGCAACTGACCTGCCAGGTATTGAAGAAAGAACGCTCCCGCACGCGGGTGATCGTTCAGTATGTGCCGGCAGATCAGTGGTTCGTGGCGGATCATTCGCTGGCCGAGGACGGCAGAAAATCGTTCCAGCTCGACGTCACGATCACTGACGAGACGAATACGCGAAGCGAGAAGGCGGACTATCACAAGGCGGCTTACGCGTTATTCGCGGAGTTGCTCGGCAATGTGCATCCGCACTCGAGTATTCATGTGGTGGATTGCCAGCCCACTTCCTACGGGTATGGCGGTGCGACGCAGGAGTGGCGGTATCAGCACGCCTGACATTGAAATTTGACGCGGCCGCACCGTCAGCACGAGATTGCTCGCCTAGAATGGAATTCGAGATTGCCATCGACGGGAGGTTGCCATGTCCATGATCAATGTCTCGATGATGCTGGTGGCGCTGCTGGTTGGCTTCGCCATCGGCATGGTCGTCGATCACTTCTGGGTGACGCATCACGATGAGCCGTCCGGGCACAAGCGCCTGGACTGGCACGACATGTGGGATCACATCCGCCACCAGCATTGACGGGGAGTGTGCTCCAGGCACTGGGGAATCAGCCGCCGGCGGTATCGCGAAGTTTGCGCCACAGCGTCGAGCGGCTGATGCCGAGTGCTTCGCACGCGGCGCTGCGGTCGCCGCCGCAGGCTGAGAGGGTGGCGTGAATGCGTGCGAGTTCTTCCGCAGCGCGGCGGGCGCGGCCCGTCAGTGCGGTCAGCGTAGCCGTGTCGGCATGTTCCTCCGCCATTACCGTGTCGCGGGCGTCCAGCGCCGCGATTTTCCGTCCGCTGTTCGTTTTTGAAACATCGAGCGGCAGCGCACCCAGCTCCGGCGCAATCTCGATCAATCGCGCGCGACTGATTTCCCGGGCGTCCACAACGTCTGCGCACACGACGGCAATGCGCTCCAGCAAATTCTCCAGTTCCCGCACATTCCCCGGCCAGCGATAGGTGGCGAGCAGCGGCAGCAGCGACGCCTGCAATGCGTCGACACTCATACGTGCGCCAGCGCGGGCGAGGGCGCGCTCTAGAAACAGTGGCGTGAGTCGGGGCAGGTCGTCCATGCGCTCGCGCAACGGTGGCAGCACCATGCGCAGGATGTTGAGCCGGTAGTAAAGGTCTTCGCGGAACAGTCCGGCGGCGACTTGCTGACGCAGGTCGCGGTGCGTGGCGGCGATCACGCGCACGTCGCAAGGCACTGGCTCAGTGGCACCGAGCCGCAGCACTTCACGCTCCTGCAATACCCGCAACAGACGCGTTTGCAGCGGCATCGGCATTTCGCCGATTTCGTCCAGAAAGATGGTGCCGTTGTGGGCGGTCTCGAACAGGCCCGCCTTGCCGCCGCGCCGCGCGCCTGAGAAGGCGCCGTCTTCGTAGCCGAACAGTTCGCTTTCGAGCAAGGTTTCGGGAAACGCGGCGCAGTTGATCGCGACGAACGGATAGTCGCGCCGCCGGCTGGCATTGTGAATACCCTGTGCGAGCAGTTCCTTGCCGGTGCCGCTCTCGCCGTGCACGAGGACGGTCGAGTCGGTCTGGGCGTAACGGCGGGCCAGTGCGCGTGCCTCGGTCATCGCGACGGAGTCGCCGATCAGATCGTCGAGCCGGTAGCGCGCCACGAGGTGCCGTGGGCGATGACGCGAGCGTAGCGAGCGATCGACGCGCGCGAACGACTGTGAGTCCTGACACGTCAGCAATGCGCCGGTCAGCGTGCCCTGGTCGAGTAGCGGAATCCGGTTGATGACCCATGTCTTGCCCGCCATCGAGACGATGGCCTCCAGCTCGGCGCTTGCACTCTCCAGCGTGCGCGCAATGTCTAGCGCCGGCGCGATGGCGTCCAAGGGCCGGCCGACGGCATTGGCAACGCTCACGCCGAGCATGCCCGCCATCGACGCGTTGATCGCTTCGATCCGTCCGTTCAGATCGACGGCCGCGACACCTTCGTGCAAATGCCGCAGCACGGTATCGAGCCGCTCGCGCCGTTGCGTTTCGATGCGTCCGAAGCGCGCGACTTCCAGTGCGGTGTCGAACGCGGCGCGCACCGAATCCTGCGAGTAGAGAAAGACGCCCGTGAGCCCGGCGCGCTCGGCCAACTCCGTCACGAGTCCGGGGCCGACGATGACTTCCATGCCTTCATCGCGCAATCGGTGCACGAGGTCTTCGGCATCGTGCGCATCGAAATAGGCGTGTTGCGAAATGTCGAGATGAAAGGCGCTCTTGAAGCGCTCGAACTCGGGCGCGGGCCGCGCATACGACACCAGTGCGATGCGCGATGCGGGGGAGGGCGACGGCAGGGCGCGACGCGCTCGCGCCAGCGCATGCATCACGTCGAAGCCGGTCACTTTCACGAGCACTACGGGCAGCGCAACGCGCTCGCGCAGGAACGCGCCGTTCGATCCCGCGGCGACGATGCCGTCGACGCTGCCTGCGGGCAGGCGTTCCAAGGCCTCGATGACGGCTTCGTAGCCCTTGTCGATGATCTGCACATCGGCTTGCGGGGCGTAGTCCGGCACGATGTCGCGGTAAAGCTCGCTTAGCTTGCTGATACCTACCGCCCAGATGACGGGCTTGCGCATGGCCGTGACCGGTTGCGCGAGCGCCGAACGGGCGACGCTCGTGGCGGAGACGGGGAGGCGGGGCGGCAAATCGGCGGCGCTGGGCATGAGGTAACTCGTCGGAAAGCGGGCGGCGTCGGACCCATGACGCCGCGGGAAGCGATTTCGGATCGTAGCATAATGCGACGCAACGTTTCATTTATTGTTTCATAATGAAACGTCATGCGACGTGCGTAAGGCAACCCCTGTGACATTCGACTTGACGTAAACGTCACGTCCGCGAAGAATTTCCACTGACAAATGAACGTCTTAGGTGCGCGATGCCGATGGCGATGCGCTCGGCGACGGCTGTCTGGCACGCCCATTGCTATTGAAGTAGCCGCAACTCAACCAACGTGCGATTCGGCGACATCCGACTGCCAGTCGCGCACGACACGACCGAGGGATTCAAGTGACGCAAACCATTCGTTCGGCCGGCGCCGCCTTCCGCGAGGCCGTCAAGACCGAGCAACCGTTGCAGGTTGTCGGCGCTATCAATGCCAACCACGCCTTGCTCGCCAAGGCGGCCGGGTTCAAGGCGATTTATCTGTCCGGTGGTGGTGTGGCCGCAGGCTCGCTCGGCCTGCCCGATCTGGGCATCTCGACGCTCGACGACGTGCTCACCGACGTGCGCCGCATCACCGATGTGTGCGATCTGCCGTTGCTGGTCGATGTCGATACCGGTTTCGGTCCGTCGGCATTCAACATCGCACGGACGGTGCAGTCGCTCATCAAGTTCGGCGCGGGTGCCATGCACATCGAAGATCAGGTCGGCGCGAAGCGTTGCGGTCATCGTCCGGGCAAGGCCATCGTGAGCCAGCAGGAGATGGTCGATCGCATCAAGGCGGCCGTCGATGCCCGCACCGACGAGAACTTCGTCATCATGGCGCGCACCGATGCACTGGCCGTGGAAGGACTTCAGGCCGCCATCGATCGTGCCTGCGCCTGCGTGGAGGCCGGCGCCGACATGATCTTCCCGGAAGCGATGACCGAACTGCCGATGTACCGCCAGTTCTCGGACGCCGTGAAAGTGCCCGTGCTCGCGAACATCACCGAGTTCGGCGCCACGCCGCTGTTCACCGTGGAAGAGTTGAAGAGTGCGCAGGTCGGTCTGGTGCTGTATCCGCTCTCGGCATTCCGCGCCATGAACAAGGCGGCGGAGAACGTCTATCACACGATTCGTCGCGACGGCACGCAGAAGGCCGTACTCGACACCATGCAAACGCGCGCCGAACTCTATGAGAGCATCGGCTACCACGCTTACGAACAGAAGCTCGACGCTCTGTTCGCCCAACAGAAATAACCGAATCCCTGATCCTGGAGGAATGAGCATGAGCGAGACGACTGCCACTGGCTTCAAGCCGAAGAAATCCGTTGCCCTGTCGGGTGTGACCGCCGGTAATACCGCCCTGTGTACGGTGGGCCGTTCGGGCAACGATCTGCACTATCGCGGCTACGACATTCTGGATCTGGCCCAGACCTCGGAGTTCGAGGAAATCGCGTATCTGCTGGTCTACGGCAAGCTGCCGAGCGTGGCGGAACTGCGGGGTTACAAGGCCAAGCTGAAGTCGCTGCGCGGCTTGCCGGCTGCCGTCAAGGACGCCCTCGAAACCATTCCCGCCGCTGCCCATCCGATGGACGTGATGCGCACGGGCGTGTCGGTGCTCGGCACCGTGCTGCCGGAGAAGGACGACCACAACGTGCCGGGTGCACGCGACATCGCCGATCGCCTGATGGCCAGCCTCGGTTCGATGCTGCTGTACTGGTACCACTACAGCCAGAACGGTGTGCGCATCGACGTCGAGACGGACGATGACAGCATCGGCGGGCACTTCCTGCATCTGCTGCACGGCGAAAAACCGTCGGACCTGTGGGTGCGTGCGATGCACACCTCGCTGATTCTGTACGCGGAGCATGAATTCAACGCGTCCACGTTCACGGCACGCGTGATCGCGGGTACGGGCTCGGACATTCACTCGGCAATTACCGGCGCGATCGGCGCCCTGCGTGGCCCGAAGCACGGCGGCGCGAACGAAGTGGCTTTCGAGATTCAGAAGCGCTACGACTCGCCCGATGAAGCCGAGGCCGATATCCGCGCCCGCGTCGAGAACAAGGAAGTGATCATCGGCTTCGGCCACCCGGTCTACACCGTGAGCGACCCGCGCAACAAGGTCATCAAGGAAGTGGCGCACGAACTGTCGAAGGATCAGCAGAGCACGAAGATGTATGACATCGCCGAGCGTCTGGAGTCGGTGATGTGGGACGTCAAGAAGATGTTCCCGAATCTGGACTGGTTCAGTGCCGTGAGCTACCACATGATGGGCGTGCCGACCGCGATGTTCACGCCGTTGTTTGTGATTGCCCGTACGTCGGGCTGGAGCGCGCACATCATCGAGCAACGCATCGACAACAAGATCATTCGTCCGAGCGCCAACTACACCGGTCCGGAAGACCAGCAGTTCGTGCCGATCGAAAAGCGCTGAGATTGCCTGAATCGGGCATGCCTTGCCCGGATAGTCCGGGGCGGCGGTGGCAGGATCCCCGCCGCTGCCCCGCGCGGCCATCCCGGGCATGCGCCAGGCAGGCACCCCGTTTGACCACCGCCACAGGCCGGGCCGACACCTTCCTCACATGATGAACACCGAATACCGCAAAACTCTGCCTGGGACGTCGCTCGATTACTTCGACGCCCGCGCTGCTGTCGAGGCCATTGCACCGGGCGCGTACGACACGCTGCCGTACACATCGCGCGTGCTGGCCGAAAATCTCGTGCGCCGCTGCGATCCGGCGGCATTGACCGACTCGCTCAGGCAACTGATCGAGCGACGCCGCGATCTCGATTTCCCCTGGTTCCCCGCCCGCGTGGTGTGTCACGACATTCTCGGTCAGACGGCGCTTGTCGACCTCGCCGGTCTGCGCGACGCGATTGCCGCACAAGGCGGCGATCCGGCGCTGGTCAATCCGGTCGTGCCGACGCAACTCGTTGTCGATCACTCGCTGGCAGTCGAATGTGGCGGCTTCGATCCGGATGCGTTCGCGAAGAACCGCGCCATCGAAGATCGTCGCAACGAAGACCGTTTCGACTTCATCAACTGGACGAAGAGCGCGTTTCGCAACGTCGACGTGATTCCGCCCGGCAACGGCATTCTTCACCAGATCAATCTAGAGCGCATGAGCCCGGTGATTCAGGTGAAGGACGGCGTGGCGTATCCCGACACGCTCGTGGGCACCGATTCGCATACCCCGATGGTCGATGCACTGGGCGTGATCGCGATCGGTGTGGGCGGTCTGGAGGCGGAGAGCGTGATGCTCGGCCGCGCGTCGTGGATGCGCTTGCCCGATATCGTCGGTGTGGAACTGACGGGCAAGCCGCAGCCGGGCATTACGGCGACCGATATCGTGCTGGCGCTTACCGAGTTCTTGCGCAAGGAAAAGGTGGTGTCCGCCTATCTTGAGTTTTACGGCGAGGGTGCCGCGAACCTCACGCTGGGTGACCGTGCGACGATCTCGAACATGGCGCCCGAGTTCGGCGCCACTGCGGCGATGTTCTACATCGATCCGCAAACGATCAAGTACCTGAAACTCACCGGACGCGACGACGCACTTGTCGCACTGGTCGAGACGTATGCCAAGCAAACCGGCCTCTGGGCCGACAGCCTGACGAAGGCGCAGTACGAGCGTGTGCTGACGTTCGATCTGTCGAGCGTCGTGCGCAATATTGCCGGCCCGTCGAATCCGCACAAGCGTGTGCCGACGAGCGAGTTGGCGGCACGCGGCATCAGCGGCAAAGTCGAGAACGAACCGGGCCTGATGCCTGACGGCGCCGTCATCATCGCGGCGATCACGAGCTGCACCAACACGAACAACCCGCGCAACATGATTGCGGCAGGTCTCTTCGCGCGCAACGCCAACCGCGCCGGTCTCGTGCGCAAGCCGTGGGTCAAGAGTTCGCTGGCGCCGGGCTCGAAGGCCGTCACGCTTTATCTGGAAGCCGCCGGGCTGCTGCCGGAGCTTGAGGCGCTCGGATTCGGTGTGGTCGCGTACGCCTGCACATCATGCAACGGCATGTCGGGCGCACTCGATCCGGTGATCCAGCAGGAAATCATCGAACGCGATCTGTATGCGACGGCCGTGCTCTCGGGCAACCGTAACTTCGACGGCCGTATCCATCCGTATGCAAAGCAGGCGTTTCTCGCGTCGCCGCCGCTCGTGGTGGCCTACGCCATCGCGGGAACGATCCGCTTCGACATCGAGAAGGATGTGCTGGGCATCGATGCCGATGGCAAGCCGGTGAAGCTCGCAGACCTGTGGCCGACCGACGAAGAGATCGACGCGATCATCGCGACCAGCGTCAAGCCGGAGCAGTTCCGCCGCGTGTACGAGCCGATGTTCGCCGCTTCGGTCGAGCACGGTGAGCGCGCCGAGCCGCTGTACGACTGGCGCGAGATGAGCACCTATATCCGCCGTCCGCCGTACTGGGAAGGCGCGCTGGCCGGTGAGCGTACGCTGCTTGGCATGCGCGCGCTGGCAGTGCTGGGCGACAACATCACGACCGATCACCTCTCGCCGTCGAACGCCATCATGGCCGACAGCGCCGCCGGCGAATACCTCGCGAAGATGGGACTTCCGGAAGAGGACTTCAATTCGTATGCCACGCATCGCGGCGATCACCTGACGGCACAGCGCGCCACGTTCGCCAACCCGACACTCAAGAACGAGATGGTCGTGGTCGACGGGCAGGTCAAGGCGGGTTCGCTCGCGCGCATCGAGCCGGAAGGCAAGATCACCCGCATGTGGGAGGCGATCGAAACGTACATGGCGCGCAAGCAGCCGCTCATCGTGATTGCCGGGGCCGATTACGGTCAGGGGTCGTCGCGCGACTGGGCGGCCAAGGGCGTGCGTCTGGCGGGCACGGAAGCCATCGTCGCCGAAGGCTTCGAGCGCATTCACCGCAC
>JARLJF010000007.1 GCA_031291335.1 Pandoraea sp.
GCCTCATTCGGCGCAATGTGATCCGCGACACACAACAGTTCAAGCTCGCCTGGCTGAATGCCGAGTTCTTCCTGAATCTCGCGCTTAACGGCACGCTCCACAGGTTCCAGCCAATCTACCTTGCCACCGGGTAGCCCCCAGTGATCTGCTTCAGGCATGCGGCGGCGCTGTATCAGTAGCAACTTCCCATCGCGTTGCACGATGGCGGCGCCGCATCCCAACCGTGGCTCTTGTTTCATCGTTATCGCCGGACCAGCGCAATCGCGTACACGCAGGGCTGTTTGCCCGCGTTGAAGAAAGTGCACGGTGCGGGCGGTCCGAGTTGAAGGCAGTCGCCTTCCGTCAACTCATATGTCAGCTCGCCTTCCATAAAGGTCAGCGTGCCATGACGCACCCAGATCTGCTGATGCTGGAACGTGAATGCCGACGACGGGTACGACACACGCACGCCTGCGGGCAACGTCACCTCGAGCAATTCCAGCATGCCGCCGTTGCGCGGTGACACCGCACGTCGCAGATAGCCAGTCTCCGGGTCCTGCCACACCAACTGATCCGCCTCGCGGCTCAATCGTTCTCCCGACTGCTCCGCCAGCGACAGCAACATCGACAACTGCAATCCGAACGCGCCTGACAGACGACCCAACAATGCCGCCGTCGGACTCGCTGCGCCGCGCTCGATTTTGCTAATCATCGCCTTCGATACGCCGGAGCGATCGGCAAGGTCTCCGAGCGACCATCCGCGAGATTCGCGCTCAATTCGGAGGCGATGAGAAATCGCAGGGGTGGGATCGACCATCGGGGGTGGCATGCCGTCATTCCATGGGTTCAGGTGACGAAATTATACAAGTCACCCCCTCCCACAGTCCGTATTCCGAAGCCCCCCTCTCGCCACAAAGCCCTCGCCATACGCAGCGACATCCCCCGTGCGCGCCTCAAACGACAGCCCTGATCCCCGTGTTAACCCTCATCAGAAACATTTTTGATCGTAGTCAATCGTCTACTATAGTAAACGGTAACGACGGTTGAATCCGTCCTCAATCTGTTGCAGACAAGGAGTAGACATGCCCCGTGAAATCCGACTCAACGCCTTCGAGATGAACTGCGTGGGCCACATCCAGCAAGGGCTCTGGACGCATCCTCGCGATCAATCGGCGCGCTACGGCGAGTTGCAGTACTGGGTCGACTACGCGAAGAAGCTGGAAAAGGGGCTCTTCGACGGAATGTTCTTTGCTGACGTGGTAGGTGTCTACGATGTCTACGGCGGTAATGCAGACGCTGCCTTGCGCAACGCCGTTCAGGTGCCGGTGAACGATCCGCTGATGCTGATCCCGGCCATGGCCGCCGCGACTCAGCATCTGGGGTTCGGCGTGACGGCCAACCTGACTTACGAGCAACCGTTCCTGTTCGCGCGTCGCATGTCCACGCTCGACCATCTCACCGGCGGCCGCATCGGCTGGAACATCGTGACCGGCTACCTCGACAGCGCCGCGCGCGCCATTGGCATCGAAGGCCAGATCGCGCACGACGATCGCTATGACCTGGCCGACGAGTACATGTCGCTCGTCTACAAGCTGTGGGAAGGCAGTTGGGACGACGACGCCGTGCTTGCCGACCGCGCAGGCGGCGTCTACGCCGATCCGTCGAAGGTCCGTGTCATTCATCACCACGGCAAGCAGTACAAGGTGGACGCCATGCACCTGTGCGCACCGTCGCCTCAACGCACGCCCGTGCTCTATCAGGCAGGCTCGTCGCCGCGTGGCTGCCAGTTCGCAGCAACGCACGCCGAATGTGTCTTCGTGAATGGCCAGAAGATGGACGGCGTGAAGGAGATCGTCGGCACGATTCGCGCGCAGGCCGTGGCGTTCGGTCGCGATGCCAACGACGTCAAGATCTTCATGGGTGCGACGCCCATCGTGGGCCGCACCGACACCGAGGCACAGGAGAAGTTCGAGGAATACCGCCGCTACGTCAGCTCGGAGGGCGCACTGGCGCACGCCGCTGCGTCGCTGGGCATCGACTTCGCCAAATACGACATCGACGAGCCGATCGAGACCGGCAAGAGCCAGGCCATCGTCTCGAACGTCACCGCCATGACCCGTGCCGCCGGTCCGCAATGGACGCGCCGCAAGCTGCTCGAACAGATGGTGCTCGGTAGCCGCCAGACCCCGTGGGTCGGCTCCGCACAGACGATCGCCGATCAGATGATGGCGTGGAGCGAGGCGACCGGCATCGACGGCTTCAACCTGTCGCGCACCGTTGTGCCCGAATGCTTCGAAGACATGATCGATCTGGTGGTGCCGCTGCTGCAAGAGCGCGGTGCGTACAAGACGTCGTATCGCGAAGGCACCTATCGCAAGAAACTCTTCGATCGTGATCGTCTGCCGCAAACGCATAGCGCTGCGCAGTATCGCGCGGGCGCGAAGTGAGCGTCATCCCGAATCCGAACGTCAAGTGTTGAGCGAGCTGAGTGAGGTATTGGACATGGACAAGACCACGGTAGAAAAATCGATTTTCCGCGAAGCGATGGCGGGCCTCGGCGCTGCCGTCAATGTCATCACCACGAACGGGCCCGGCGGGCTCGCAGGGTGCACGGCCTCTGCTGTGTGCGCCGTGACCGACGATCCGCCCACGCTGCTGGTGTGCATCAACCGCGCAAGCCGCAACAACGCCGTCATGCGCGAGAACGGTCGCCTGTGCGTGAACGTACTGTCGGCAGATCAGCGTGACATCGCCATGCAATTCGCCACGAAGGACCTGTCGATCGAGACGCGCTTCGCGAGCGGCGAGTGGGACCGCATGGAAACCGGCGCGCCGTCACTGCGCGGCGCGGTCAGCACACTGGACTGCGAGGTGACGACAGTCACCGAAGTCGGCACGCACACGGTCTTCTTCTGCGAAGTCAAAGCGGCCCGCTCGACAGACGCCGTGGATGGCCTGATCTACTTCGCGCGCGGCTTCCACCGCGTTGGACTGGTCGCGCAGCCTGTCGCGGCCTGAGGACAGACACAGCATGGAACGTGTGTCGAAGTGGTCCGGCTCGCAGCAGGACATCCGTCAAGGCGCACCGCGCGGCAAGGTGACCTCGCTGGCGATCGTGCTGTTGGCACAGGTGGCCGCGATGGGGGTCTGGTTTTCCTCGACGACGGCCGTGGCGCTCATCAAGCGAACGCAGGAGATCGCGTCGTCAGACGAGGCCATGCTGACCGGCGCGGTGCAACTGGGCTTCGTTATCGGCACGGTCGTCTCGGCGACGCTCGCGTTGCCGGACCGTTATGACCTGCGCCGGATCTTCGCCGCGTCTGCACTGATGGCGGCCCTGTCGACGGGGGCGCTTGCCGTGCTGCCGCCGACCGGTCCCGTCGTCATCCTGCTGCGTCTGATCACGGGCATGTGCATGGCGGGGGTGTATCCCGTCGGCATCCGGCTCGTGACGACATGGGCCAATGCGGATCTCGGTCTGCTGATCGGCCTGCTGGTCGCCGCACTCACGCTGGGGTCGGCAAGCCCGCATCTGGTGGGCGGGCTGCCCGAGCTCGACTGGCACCGGGTGTATCTGGTGGCGGCGCTGTTGGCCGTGGCGGCGGGGGGGGCCATCGGCTTCGCCAGCATTGGACCGAACATCAAGCGCGCCACGCGCGTCGATCTGTCGAAGGTGGCGCAGGCGTGGCGCAATCCGGCCGTGCGTCTGGCGAACCTCGGCTATCTCGGCCACATGTGGGAGCTGTACGCGATGTGGGCCTGGCTCGGGCTGTTCCTGCAGCACACGCTGTCGTCGCATGGCGTGAGCGACTTCCGCGAGAAAGCCGAAATGCTGACGTTCGCCGTGATCGCTTTCGGCGCCGTGGGCGCATGGGCGGGCGGTCTGTTGGCCGATCGCGTGGGCCGAACGCTCGTCACGATCGGTGCGATGGCGGTCAGTGCCACGTGCGCGGCCGTCATCGGCTGGCTGTCGGCAGCGCCGCTGGCGGTGGTCGTGGCTGTCGCATTCGTGTGGGGCGCTTCGGTGATCGCCGATTCAGCCCAGTTCTCGGCGGCAGTCGCGGAGCTATCCGACCCGACCTCGGTCGGCACGTTGCTCACGGCGCAAACCTGCGCCGGGTTCCTGATCACGCTGGTGAGTATCCGTCTGGTGCCGATCGTTCAGGCACACCTCGGGTGGCCGGGCGGGATGGGGCTGCTCGCCATAGGTCCGGCACTTGGCTGTGTGGCGATGTGGCGCTTGCGCCAACACCCGGAGGCCAGACGAATGGCCGGCGGGAAGCGGTAGCCCGGACGGCAAGGGTAGCGGGTCGCACTGAATCATTGCAGACCGTGGACGACACTCCGCGAGTCCTTTCATCACGTAATTCGAGACGTTGACATGTATTCCTATCCAGACATCAAGATGCTGATCGGTGGCGAGTGGCGCAGCGCGCCTGGGCAGCCGGTGACGAACCCGTCGGAAGCCACCCCGATCGGCACCGTGCCGAGCGCGAGTGCGGCCGATCTCGACGACGCGCTGGCCGCGGCTGAACAAGGCTTCCGGGTGTGGCGCCGTGTGTCGCCCGCGCAGCGCGCCGAGATCATGCTGCGTGCGATTGCGTTGCTCAAGGAGCGTGTCGAAAGCATCGCCTTCGCCATTTCGCTGGAACAGGGCAAGACACTGGCGCAAGCCCGCGCCGAAGTGCTGCGCGGTTGCGATCTGATGACCTGGGACGCCAATGAAGGCAAGCGGCTCTACGGTCGGGTCATTCCGGCAGAGCCAGGTATGCGTCATACGGTCGTGCGTGAACCGGTCGGTGTGATCGCCGCCTTCACGCCGTGGAATTTCCCGATGAGTTCGCCCGCACGCAAGGTCGGCGGTGCGCTCGCCGCCGGTTGCTCGATCATTCTGAAAGCCGCCGAAGAAACCCCCGCCGGGGCGGTGCTGATGGCGCAGGCATTCCGCGATGCCGGACTGCCCGATGGCGTGTTCAACCTCGTGTTCGGCGACCCGGCGATGATTTCGGCGCACCTGATCGCGAGCCCCGTGGTGCGCGGCATCACGTTCACGGGATCGACGCCGGTGGGCAAGCATCTCGCGGGCCTGGCCGCGCAACACATGAAGCCGGCCATTCTCGAACTCGGCGGTCATGCTCCGGTGATCGTGTGCGATGACGCCGACCCCGAGGCGGCCGCGCTCGCTTGCGTCAAGGGCAAACTCAACAACGCGGGTCAAGTGTGTGTCGCACCGACGCGCTTCTTCGTGCATCGCCATGTCTACGACGCCTTCGTGGCCGCCTTCGCTCGTCATGGCGGCGCCATTCGCGCGGGCCATGCGCTGGAGTCCTCCAGCGACATCGGCCCGGTCGTCAATGAACGACGTCTCTCGGCGCTGCACTCACTGGTCGACGACGCGGTGGCTCGCGGCGCGCGCGTGGTCTGCGGCGGCGAGCGTCACGAGGGGCCGGGCTACGTGTTTCCGTTCACGGCGCTGGCCGATGTGCCGGCCGACGCGCGCGCCATGCTCGAAGAGCCGTTCGGCCCGCTGTCGCTGATCGTGCCGGTCGATAGTCTGGACGAGGCGATCGAGCGTGCCAACAGCGTGCCCTACGGACTCGCGGGCTACGCGTTCACCCGCTCGGCGGCCAACGCCTATCGATTGGGCGATGCCCTCGAAGTCGGCAATCTGGCCATCAATCATCTGGTCTCCGCCGTGTCGGAGACACCCTTTGGCGGCGTCAAGGACAGCGGCTACGGGCGAGAAGGCGGGACCGAGGGGCTCGAGTGCTACACGCACGTCAAGAGCATCTCGCATCTCATGGATCCGGCGTAACCCGACGGCGGATCAGGCGCGGTGATCGTACGGGACACGTTTCACCGCATTCGTGACGAGCCGGAGCGCCAGGCGTCAATTCCGACGCCCCGACATCCGGTTCGATAAGCAGACGGGAACAACCTGGAGACAGTTGATGCGGCCTGTATATCTTTTAGCACTCCTACCGGTACTGGCGGTTCTGGTAGGTCCATTTTTCGTCAATCGAGTCACGCCCTACGTTCTCGGCATGCCATTTTTGCTGGCATGGCTGTCGGGCGCATTGGTGATGACGTCGGTCGTGATGGCGATCATTTTCTACGCCGACAAGGCACGCCTCGAGTCCGGTGACGCCGGCCGCGAAGGAGTCTGACGCATGAATAGCGCACTGATCTTCATTTTTCTGGCCATTGCGGTCGCCCTGTTTTTGGGGATTCGGGCACGTCGCGGCAAGGACATGAGTCTGGAGCAATGGGCCGTTGGCGGTCGCGGTTTTGGCGCCGCGATCGTGTTCCTGCTCATGGCGGGTGAGATTTACACGACGTTCGTGTTCCTCGGCGGTAGCGGCTATGCGTACGGGCACGGCGCGGGCGCGTACTACCTGCTGGGCTACGGCAGTCTGCCGTTCGTTCTGTCGTACTTCCTGCTGCCGCCGATTTGGCGCTATGCCAAGGAACGTCGCCTGATTTCGCAGCCGGACTTCTTCGCATCGAAGTACAAGAGCCAGAAGATGGGCGTGCTCGTGGCGGTTGTCGGCTTCGCTGCCTTGATTCCTTATCTCGTGCTGCAACTCAAGGGACTCGGCATCATCGTCAGCGTGTCGTCGTATTCGGCCCTCTCGGCGAATCAGGGCGTGCTGATCGGCGCGGTCGTGGTCGCGGTGTACGTGGCGCTGTCCGGTGTGCACGGCTCGGCCTGGACATCGGTCGTCAAGGACGCGCTCGTCATGTTCGTCGCCATCTTCCTCGGTCTGTACCTGCCGTATCACTACTACGGTGGCGTGGGCGAGATGTTCGCGGCGATCGAGAAGGCAAAGCCGGGCTTCCTGGCGCTTCGCGATGTGGGCGAGAGCCCGGTGTGGATGGTCTCGACCGTCATTCTCTCGACGCTGGGCTTTTATATGTGGCCGCACATGTTCATGGCGGTCTACACGGCCAAGCGTGAAGAGGTGCTGCGTCGCAATGCGTTCGTGCTGCCGATCTATCAGTTGATGCTGCTGTTCATTTTGTTCGTGGGCTTCTCGGCGGTGCTCGCGGTGCCGGGCCTGACGGGCGGCGACATCGATCTGGCGCTGTTCAAGGTGTCGCTCCAGACCTTCGACCCGTGGTTCGTAGGGGTGATCGGTGCGGCCGGTGTGCTGACGGCGCTGGTGCCGGGCTCGATGATCCTGATGACGTCGGCCACGCTGCTGGCGAACAATGTGTACCGTCCGCTGCGTCCGCAAGCGACCGACGCGCAGGTGGCTCGTGTCGCCAAGTGGCTGGCCCCCGCCGTCATGGCGCTGGCGGTGTTGTTCACGCTCAATGGTGGACAAACCATCGTGGCGCTGCTGCTGATGGCGTACGCCCTCGTGACGCAGTTGTTCCCGGCGCTGCTGGCCAGCCTCTTCACGAAGAATCTGGTGACGCGTCCGGCGGCGTTCGCGAGCATCATCGTCGGCGAGGCCACGGTGGCCTGGGTGTCGCTCACGAAGAAGTCGGTCGCCACGCTCTTCCCGTTCCTGCCGGATGCGCTCAAGGACCTCAACGTCGGCATCGTGGCGCTGGTGTTCAACGTGCTCACGCTGGTGGTCGTCACGCTGCTCACGCGTCGCACGGTCGCGGCGGGGCAATTGTCGGCGGACGCTTCCTGACGCCGTTGGCATGAAGCGCGAGTGCCGAGTGCCCGTGGGCAACCGGCGCTCGCGCGAACGATAAGACATGATGAATTCCTTGGATATTTCCCGCATCGCGTTCGTGCAGGCCGGTTGGCATGCCGACCTGCTCAATGGCGCACGCGATGCATTTTTCTTGCGGATGGCGGAGCTGGGTGTGCCCGCCGACCGGATTGCGAGCTTCGACGTGCCCGGCGCATTCGAGATTCCGTTGTTTGCGCGGCGGCTTGCCGTGACCGGCGAGTACGACGCCATCGTCGGCGCCGCGTTGGTCGTCAATGGTGGCATCTATCGGCACGAGTTCGTGGCACAAGCCGTGGTGGACGGCCTCATGCGTGTGCAACTCGACACCGATGTGCCGGTGTTCTCGATGTCTCTCACGCCCCATCACTTTCACTCGCATGACGAGCACGACGGGTTCTTCAGAGAACACCTGCGGCACAAGGGGCGCGAGGTCGCTGACGCCTGCGCCGGGATGTGGCTCGCGCTGTCGGCAATCTCGCCCCGCGCCAAGTCGGACTGACACGAATTTCACGGAATATCAGAGATGAAGCCTTTGAGCGATCTGGACGCCCTGCTCGCCGGTAGCGACGACGCCCTGCGCCGCCTGCGTCGCGATTTGCATGCCAACCCGGAGCTGCGTTTTGAGGAGCGCCGCACGGCCGACGTCGTCGCCCGTTTTCTCGACGAACTGGGTTACGTCGTCGATCGCGGCATGGCTGGCACCGGGGTGGTGGCGAGCCTGCCCGGCCGGGACCCCTCGCGAGGGATCGTCCTTCGCGCGGATATGGACGCGCTGCCGATTCAGGAGGCCAACACGTTCGCGCACGCGTCGTGTCACCACGGCGTGATGCACGCCTGCGGACACGACGGTCACACGACGATGCTGCTCGGCGCGGCGCTGATGCTCAAGCAATTGCCGCCGCTGCCGGGGTCAGTGCACTTCGTGTTTCAACCGGGCGAGGAGGGCGGTGCCGGGGCGCAGAAAATGATCGACGACGGGCTCTTCGAGCGTTTTTCGACCGAAGCCGCGTTCGGCATGCACAACTGGCCGAGCCTGCCGGCGGGCGAGTTCGGCTTGCGCACCGGGCCGATCATGGCCGCCGGGGTCCGCTTTCGGATCACCGTGCGAGGCAAGGGCGCGCACGCGGCCCAACCGCATCTCGGACTCGATCCGATTCCGCTCGCTTGCTCGATGGTGCTTCAGTGCCAGACGCTCGCCGCCCGCCACAAAGATCCTGTCGCGCCCGCGGTGGTGTCCGTGTGCATGATGCATGCCGGCGACACCGACAACGTCATTCCGGATACGGCGGAGCTGCGCGGCACGATCCGAACGCTGTCGTCCGAGGTACTGAATCAGTTGCAGGACGACATCCGTCGTATCGGTCACGGGATGGCGGCGGCCTACGGTGCTGCGATCGAGGTGGAGTTCTTCCAGTACTACCCGGCGACGGTGAATTCGGCGGAGGCGGCCGGGCTTTGCGAGCGCGTGATTCGCCGGACGTTCGGCGATGCGGCGACGCATGCCGACGTGCCACCGAACATGACGTCGGAAGACTTCGGATTCATGCTCGAAGCCAAGCCGGGTGCCTACGTGCTGATCGGCAATGCGCCGCGAGGCGAAACCGGTGTCGGCCTTCATCACCCGGCCTATGACTTCAACGACGATATCATCCGCGATGGCGTGCGCTATTGGGTGGAACTGGCGACCGGGTATTACGGGGAGCGTCCCGTAGCGAGGGCTTGAGCTAGCGGGAGGTGAGGGGGCGCTGTGCCGCCCCGCCTTACTTGAACGTATGAAGGTAGGCAATCAGGTCCGCGACCTTGCGTTCGTTGCCAATGCCCCAGAAGCGCATCTTCGTTCCCGGTACTGTCTTGCCGGGATTGGCGATGAAGGCCGCGAGCATCTTGTCGTTCCACACGATGCCCGATTGCTTCATTTCCTTCGAGTAATCGAAGTCCGTGAGACTTCCCGCGCGGCGGTTGGCGAGGCCGTTGAGTTGCGGAGCGAACCCCGACGCCGCCATCGGTCCGACCGAATGGCATGACGCGCAGCGCGACGCAAACAGTGCCTTGCCCGCTTCAATGTCCGGCGCGGCAAATGCCGGTGCGGCGAAGGCGGCGAGTGCAAACGTCAATGCGCCGGCGCGCAGACATGCGGCGGGTGCGCAAAGACGGGCCGAGAGGAATAGGGAGGCAGAGCGGGCAATCATCGGAGAGCAGAGAGCGGAAAGTGGGGGACGCGTTTTGACGGCAAGCCGCTAACTTACCGTTTTCCTCTGGCCGCGACCAGTGGTTCCCACCCGGAGCGGTGCGACATCGTGTCGCGAGTGCGCAGGTAGCGGCGCCTCGAAATGCCCGGAATCTGGCCGGAGACGTCCGCTCGCCCGGCCGCGACCGCCGTTCGCGACACCCGGCTACCGTTCGTCGCACACGGCTCGCGCACGGAACGGTTCCACGCGATGCTCCGGTCGTCGCATGCGTGCATGCCGCCTGTTCACGGAGCCTCCCCATGTCATTCGCCTTTCTCTCTCACGTCCCCTTCTGGGTCTGGTGGTTGTTCGTCGCGCTGGTCGCGCTCGGGCTGTCCGCCACACGCACGCAGTACAAACCGTTATGGGCCGCGCTCGCAATGCCGCTGGCCATGACAGGGGTGTCCGCCTATGGTGCGGCGAGCACCTTCACAACGCATATGCCCGCGCTGATCGCATGGGCAAGCGCCGTGGTGATTGTCGTGGTGCTGCGCGCGGCCTTGGGCGCTTGGGGACGAGTGAGCTGGGTGCCTGAGACGCGTCGCGTGCGGGTGCCGGGCAGTTGGCTGCCACTGCTCTGGATGCTGGCGATCTTCGCGTTGAAGTTTGCTGTCGGCGTCTCGCTGGCGATCTATCCGGCCCTGAAGTCGAATGGCGCATTCTCTGCGTGGGTCTGCCTGTCGTACGGCGCGTTCAGCGGCATTTTCCTGGGACGCGCGCTCGCTATCCGCCGCGCAATGCGCAACGCCAGCGTTGCCGGGGAGGCGTCGCTGGCGTCGTGAACGATGCGTAATGCAGGGTGGCCGCGAGAGCCGTCAACGGGCGTTCGTCGACGGCCATTCGTGGGCCGGTTGCCGCGATGGTTGCTGTGATATTACGCGGCGCCCTTGGTTACGCTGTCCGGCAGGTCGCGGCCATGGTACTTCTTGTAGATCGCGTTGAGCTTGCCGTTCTTCAGGTTGGTCTTCACCCAGTTGTTGATCCAGTCCTTGAGCGCCGGCTGATTCTTGTTGAGCGCGATGCCCAGATCGAATTCCTTCTGCGAGAACTTCAGCTCGAGGTTCTTCTCCGGCGCGCGCTTGATCATCTCGCCGAGGTTCGACGGCGTGCTCGAGAAGATGTCGACCTGACCCGTCACCATCGACGTGATGAGCGTGGCGTCGTCTTCATAGCGCACGATCTGCGCGCCCTTGGCGTTCTGCGTGGTGAGTGTGTCGTTCACGGTCGCGCGCGTCAGACCGATGCGCTTGCCGTTGAGGTCTTCGTAGCCCTTGATGCTCATGCTCTTCGGGCCGCCGACGATGATCGAAATCACGGCGTACGGCACGGAAAAGTCGATCACCTGCGCGCGTTCCGGCGTGATCGAGAGGTCGGCTACCACGATGTCGGCACGGTTCGCTTGCAGCGTCGGCACGCGTGCGGCGTTCGTCACGGACACGATATCGAGCTTCACGCCCAGATCCTGGGCCAGCAGCTTGGCGGTGTCGACATCCGAGCCCGCCGGTTGCAGATTGGCATCGGCAAACGAGTACAGCGGCGTGCCCATGGCGATCGCGACGCGAATCTTGCCCGCCTTCTTGATATCGTCGAGCTGATCGGCAAAGGCGGCATGCGCCATCGCACCGAGCAGGACTGCGGCGCAGGCCTGGGTAAGGAACGTCTTGAGTTTCATGCAGTGGTCTCCTTGGAGTAATGTGTTGTCGTGACTGGCGTGCTTACAGCCCGTTGGCGAGGAACGCGCGCAGTTCGGGCGTTTGCGGGTTGTCGAGCATTTCGCCCGGACCGACTTCCCACACCTTGCCCTGATGCATATAGATGATCTGATCGGCCACCCGCTTGGCGAAGGCCATTTCGTGCGTGACGAGCAGCATCGTCATGCCGTCGGCCGCGAGGTCTTCCATGACGCGCAGCACTTCGCCCGTGAGCTGCGGATCGAGGGCCGACGTCACCTCATCGAACAGCATGACCTTCGGCGACATGGCGAGCGAGCGTGCAATGGCCACGCGCTGTTGCTGACCGCCCGAGAGCTGCTCGGGGTAGCTCTCGGCCTTGTCGGAGAGGCCCACTTGCGCGAGCACGCGCTTGGCGACTTCTTCTGCTTCGCTGCGCGCGAGACGTTTCACATGACGTAGCGCGAGCATGATGTTTTCGCGCACGCTCAGGTGCGGAAACAGGTTGTAGCTCTGGAAGACGATGCCGACTTCGCGGCGCAGTTGATGCAGATCGATCTGCGGATCTTCCACGCGAATGCCGCACACTTCGATGGAGCCTTCGTCAATGGTTTCCAGGCGGTCGATACAACGCAGGGCCGTACTCTTGCCCGAGCCGCTGGCGCCGATGATGGCGACCATCTTGCCGCGCTCCACTTCGAACGACACCCCCTTGAGCACCGGGTTGTCGCCGAAGCGCTTGTGAATCTGGTTGACCTTAACGATTGCCGACATTGAGCCTGTCCTCCAGTGATGCGCTCCAGCGCGAGAGCGGGTAGCACAGCACGAAATAAAACACCCCTACCAGCGAGAACACGAGGAAGGGCTGGAAAATCGAGTTATTGATAATCTGACCGGCGCGCGTGAGCTCCACGAAGCCAATCACCGACGCGAGCGACGTCATCTTGATGATCTGCACGAGGAAGCCGATGGTCGGCGGCAACGACAGGCGCACCGCCTGCGGAATGATGACCAGACGCAGCGTTTGCCAGCGCGAGAACGACAGGCACTCGGCCGCTTCCCACTGCGCGCGCGGCATCGCTTCGACGCAGCCGCGCCAGATGTCGCCCAGATAGGCGCTGGTGTAGACCATCAGCGCGAGCGCGGCGGCCACGATGGCGGGCAGCTCGAAGCCGTACACCGACAGGCCGAAGTAGACGATGAACAGCAGGATCAGCAGCGGAATGCCCTGAATCGCTTCGATGAACACCTGCGCGGGCAGCCGCAGCCAGCGGCGCGGCGAGATGCGCGCGAGCATCACCAGGAAGCCGCCTGCACTGCCCAGCACGAATGCGATCAGCGAGAGCACCAGCGTCCAGCCGATGGACTGCACCAGATACCCGAGGTAGGTCCAGGAAAAGCTGCCGATCATGAGGCGCTCCGTTGTGCGGTATTGCTGCCCGAGGTGCCCGTGCCATTGAGTTGCGCGGCGCGCGAGGCGGCGGCACGGCGACGCGAGGCTTGTGCGGTCTGCGCTGCGGCGCGTCGCACGACACGGCGGCGCTTGAAGAAGTACTCACCGGCCGCCCACGCCACGAGCTTCACCAGCAACGACAGGCCAAGGTAGAGCGCGGCCACAACGATGTACGTCTCGAGCGAGCGGAACGTGTCCGACTGCACGGTGTTGGCGACAGCGGTGAGTTCTTCCGCGGAAATCTGCGATGCCATGGCCGAGGCCTGCATCATCAGAATGAACTGCGTGGTGAGCGCCGGGTACACCTTTTCGATGGACGGTTGTAGCATCACGTGCCACGCGATGCGCCACTTCGACAGGCCCAGACACTCGGCGGCTTCGATCTGGCCGCGCGGCACCGATTCGAGGCCAGCGCGAATGATTTCTGCCGCGTACGCGCCAATGTTGATCACCATTGCGATGACCGCCGCAGCGAAGGTCGGCATGTGCACGCCAAGGCTGGCGAGACCGAAATACAGCAGGAATATCTGGACGAGGAACGGCGTGTTGCGCACCGACTCGATATAGATGCCGCAAAGGCGTATGAGCCAACGATGACGGCTGCGCTTGGCAAAGGCGACCAGCGTGCCCGCCGCAGTGCCGATGACGACCGAGAGAACGGTCATTTTCAGCGTCAGCCACGCGCCTTCGAGGAAAACTGGCCAGTAAGGAACCAGCGGGGCGAAATTCAACGAGAAATGCATGGCAAACGCCTGTCTCCGGTGACGTTCGGGGCCGACGCGCCAGGCAGCTTCCGTTGCGATGATGATATTCGCGGTCGCCGTGGTGAGTCTTTCTTGTACGTCGTCATATAAGTGATGTGATTTTGCGCATCGCGGATCGGCGTTGTCAATAGCCAGCGCTTGGGGGGATACCCTTGGCTATTGCCTTGATAGGACAAGGGTTAAGCGGGGTTTTGAGGCGCCAGGTGGGGCGCCGCAGGTTGCGTGAAGCGGCCTCAACGAGTGGTTGACGACGGCAGGTTCCGTACCCCTGTCATCGTATCTCTTGCTGCCGACGGACGTCGGGGCGCCCGGCATGGCGGCGTGGTTTTATAATCGCGCTTTGCCGGCCTTCTGCTTGAGGCTCGGGGGCGCCATCGAACGTTTTGTGCCGCCGCTTCCCCCTGCTGTGTTCCATCGATCCCCTTCCAGTCCGATATGACGATCACTACCGACCGCAAGCCTCTCGCATTGCCCGGAGGTCACCGCAAGGTGCTGTGGCACTCGTGCGGCGTCTGCTCGCTGCGCGATATCCACGGTCATCGCGCGAAAAGTGGGCGTGAGCGCATCCCGCCTGGCGTGAAGTGCTATGGGGACGATGATTCCCGGGGCGAAGCCTGATGACGCTGTCCGCAACCGCGCTCGACGAACTCGACCGTAATCTGCTCGCCTTGCTGCGTGTGAATGCGCGCGAGAGCACGGCCAATCTGGCGCGTCGCCTCGGCGTGGCGCGAACGACGGTGGTGGCCCGCATTGGCCGGCTTGAGCAGGCCGGGGTTATCGCCGGATATACCGTACGACTCGGGCAGGACGCCGCCGGGGGCGGGCTGCAGGCCTGCGTCGGCATCAGTGTGCAGCCGCGCTCGGGGCGCGACGTGTTGCGGCGCCTGAACAAGATGCCCGAGATCCACCTGCTGTGTACCGTCAGCGGAGAGTTCGACTACGTGGCGTGGCTGCATGCCGCGTCGCCGGACCAACTCGACGGACTGCTCGATACGATCGGCGAGATCGATGGCGTGACGCGCACCACAACCTCGGTGGTGCTGGCCCGGAAGATCGACCGGGGCGGTGTGTTGCCTTGAGCGTTGTCGCTGCC
>JARLJF010000083.1 GCA_031291335.1 Pandoraea sp.
CCTTGAGCGTGACCATGTGGGCGTTGGCTTCTTCGTCCGCGACGAATTCGGGTGAGAGTCCGCCGCCGAAGCGGATATGCACGCGCCCAACGCCTCTGGGCTGGAGCACGAGGTACCAGAAGTACCCGGGGGTGAGCGTGACCAGATGTGTCGGGTAGATGGCGAGCAGGGCGGTGGTCTTGCGCCAGTGCCCTTCGAGCCGCGTGTTGCTCGGATGCGCATTGCCGATAGGCAGACTCGCTTCCTTGGTGATCCAGTGATAGTTGAACGCCGGATGGCCCGGCGGGCATTCCATTTCTTCGAGCTTCGAATGCGGGCCGACCGTGGCGCGATGCAGCATGGGCAGGTGATAGCTCTCCATGAAGTTCTCGGCGAGGATTTTCCAGTTGGTATCCCAGACGTGTTCTTCATAGAAAGTTTCGATGTAGTCGGTCATGCCGTACGGCGCGATCAACTCGGTGAGCCTGGCGAGTTGCGTGCCGACCGGCGGCGCGTCGTTATCGAGCGTCACGTAGATCCAGCCTTGCCATTGCTCGCAACGAATCGCGGGCAATTGGTAGCTTTCCTTGCAGAAGCCAGCTTGCTGATCCATCATCGGCGCGCCTTTCAGCTTGCCGTCGAGCGAGTAATTCCAGGCGTGATAGGGACACACGATGCGCCTGACGTTGCCGCGTCCTTCGAGCAGCACGGACATGCGGTGCAGGCAGACGTTCGACATGGCGCTCAACTGCATCTGCTCGTCACGCACGACCACGATGGGCTGATCGCCGATCTGCGCGCTCAGGTAGTCGCCGGGTGCGGCCAGGGTGCTGGCGCGGCCAACGCATTGCCATTCGTGCGCGAAGATATCGCGCTGTTCGCAAGCGAGAAATTCGGGTGATGTGTACACGCCAGGCGGCATGGACCGTGCGTCGTCGAATGCGCGTTCGCCACCGGCACGCAGTGCGTCGATGAGCGTTTGCCCTGCGATCGTCCCTGTCTGGTCAGCCATGAAGCCCTCCGTTCATTCGCCGGGACGCCTCAGGCAAAGTCGCTAGCCCTGGCGCACCGCACTCAACATGAACATCAATCTATCAAGCCAAATTGCCAGCCAAAATATTGTTTTCGGATACAGGGCAAAGGTTTTCCCTATGCAGCGTGTAATGCGTCCCGGCGCCGTGCCTTACTGCGACGACAGATGCAGGCGACGGATGTAGTTCTCGCAAA
This sequence comes from Pandoraea sp., assembly GCA_031291335.1. Lineage (GTDB taxonomy): Bacteria > Pseudomonadota > Gammaproteobacteria > Burkholderiales > Burkholderiaceae > Pandoraea. The sequence continues at coordinate 1,207 of JARLJF010000083.1, forward strand.
AGGACGCAAAGCGCTGCACGACGCGGCGCGGCTTCATCGTGCGCGATTGCGCAATGCCCAGCATGGTGGCGTTGACGTTGTCCTTGAAGCGCTTGACGACGAATTCCTCGCCGTCGACCGTGCGATTCGACTTCAGGGGGAAGTTCAGCAAGCTGTAGCCCAGACCGTTCGCCACCATGCCGCGCACCACTTCCGGCTGCGACGAGCGGAAGGCGGGCACAGGCCGGTTGCCCACGGCGTCGAAGAGCGCGGCGAAATACTCGCGGCTGTGCGGCAGATCGAGCATCACGTAGGGTTCGGGCAGCAAATCGGCGAGCGACACCTTGCGCGCGCGGGCCAGCCGGTGTGTGCGGGGCAGGATGGCGTAGGGCGGCAGCGAGAGCAGCGGCGTGAACGCGATGTCCTCGCTCAGATCGAGGCTGTACGTGAGGACGATATCGAGCGAGCCGTCGTGCAGGCCGCGCAGCAAACCGTCCTGATGCGCCTCTACCGTGCGAAAGGAGATGCCGGCGTGCTCCTCCGTAAAGCGGCTGATGAGGCCGGGCATGAGCGGCGGCGCCAGCGACGCGAGACAACCCAGCGCAATCGCGCCCGTCATGCCGCCGTCCATCTCCTTGGCGGCCATCTGCAATTCTTCGGCGGTTTTCAGCAGGTTGCGCGCCTGTCCGAGCAGATCGCGCCCGGCCTGCGTGAGCGACAGACCGCTCGCGTGATGCCGGATGAACAACTGCACGCCGAACGACACTTCGAGATCCGCGAGTGCGGTAGAAATGGACGGCTGCGAAATATGCAGCCGTTTGGCCGCCGCAGTGAAGGACAACACCTCCGCCGTGACCACGAAATAGCGCAGTTGACGCAGCGAGTAGCGCAGGGGCTGGTTGTCCATCGGCATCGCTCCATTGGGCGGCATGGTTCGAGGGCATTGTGGAACCGAAAAAAAAGTCTGCATAGTCAAATCCGATGCCCTGCATTTTTTAAATATATTTTTCGGATTCTGTCGAGGCGCGTAGATTGCCGCGAATGGCCCACCCGTATGGGCCGTTGGAATCAATCTGCCTTCGGAAGGACGCAAGCCATGACAGTGCAAACAACGTCAATCGATACGCTCGTCGTCGGCGCCGGGCAGGCCGGCGTGGCGATGAGCGAGCACCTGAGCAAGCTCGGTGTGCCGCATCTCGTGCTGGAGCGTTCGCGTATTGCGGAGCGCTGGCGCACCGGACGTTGGGATTCGCTCGTGGCCAATGGCCCCGCGTGGCACGATCGATTCCCCAACATGACGTTTGCGGACATCGATCCCGACGGCTTCGCGTCGAAGGAACAGGTGGCGGACTACTTCGTCGACTACGCCAGAAAGATCGAAGCGCCGGTCCGCACGGGCGTTGAGGTCACGAAAGTCGTGCGCAATACGGGGCGGCCGGGCTTCACCATCGAGACATCTGACGGCACGCTCGAAGCGCTGCGGGTGGTGGTCGCGACCGGACCGTTCCAGCGCCCCGTGATTCCGCCGATTGCCCCGAAGGACGCGCGTCTCACGCAGATTCACTCCGCCGATTACCGTAACCCGGAGCAATTGCCGCCAGGTAATGTGATTGTCGTGGGGGCCGGTTCGTCGGGTGTGCAGATCGCCGACGAGTTGAACCGCGCCGGGCGGCAGGTCTATCTGTCGGTCGGCCCCCATGATCGGCCGCCGCGTGGTTATCGCGGGCGCGATTTCTGCTGGTGGCTGGGCGTGCTCGGCGAGTGGGATGCCGAAGTCATGCGCCCCGGCAAAGAGCACGTGACCATTGCCGTGAGCGGCGCGCGCGGGGGGCATACGGTCGATTTCCGGCGGCTTGCGCATGAGGGCGTCACGCTGACCGGCCTGACACAATCGTTCGACAACGGCGTGGCGCGGTTTCAGCCCGATCTCGCGGACAACATCGCGCGGGGGGATGAAAACTACCTGTCGCTGCTCGACGCGGCCGACGCCTATGCCGTGCGCAACGGTCTCGATCTTCCCGAAGAACCGCAGGCGCGTGTGATTCCGGCCGACCCGGCGTGCCTGACGCATCCGTTGCTCGAACTCGATCTGGAAAAGGCGCAGGTGACGTCGATCGTCTGGGCGACGGGCTATGCCGTCGATTTTCGCTGGCTGCAAGTCGACGCCTTCGACGACAACGGCAAGCCAAAACATCAACGTGGTGTCTCGAAAGAGCCCGGTGTGTACTTCCTCGGACTGCCGTGGCTTTCGCGTCGCGGCTCGTCGTTTATCTGGGGGGTGTGGCACGACGCCAGGCATATCGCGGACCACATCGCCACACAACGCAAGTATCTCGCCTACTACGACACGCCAACGATCTGAGGGACCGTTCATGAGCCAACCGACGCACACCCGTATCCGTATGTTCAACACGAAGGATACCTACCCCAATCAATCGCTCGATAACGACCTTTGCCAGGCCGTACGTGCCGGCAACACGGTCTACGTGCGCGGTCAGATCGGCACGGATTTCGAGGGCAAGCTCGTGGGTCTGGGCGATCCGCGTGCGCAGGCCGAGCAGGCCATGAAGAACGTCAAGCAGTTGCTTGAAGAGGCGGGCAGCGACCTGTCGCATGTGGTCAAGACCACGACCTACCTGACCGACGTGCGCTTTCGTGAGCCGGTCTATCGCGAAGTAGGCAAATGGCTCAAGGGCGTGTTTCCGATTTCCACCGGCCTCACGGTGGTCGCACTCGGGCAACCCGAATGGTTGATGGAAATCGACGTGATTGCGGTGATTCCCGACGGGTGGACGCCGCCCGGCGCATAAGGAGCGCATATGACCTTTTCTATCGTGGGACGATGTGAACGCACGGGGCAACTCGGCATCGCGATCAGCTCGTCGAGTATCGCCGTGGGCGCGCGGTGTCCATGGCTGCGTGCGAACGTCGGCGCGGTCGCCACGCAGAACGTGACGCTGCCGGCGCTTGGCCCGCAGATTCTCGATCGACTCGAACAAGGCGGCGTCGATCCTGCGACGGCGCTGCGCAGCGCACTGGCGCAGAGCGAGTGGAGCGAATACCGGCAGGTGACGGTGGTCGATGCGCAAGGGCGGACGGCATTTTTCAGCGGCGATCAGGCGCTTGGCACGTATCACGCCGTGGCGGGGCGGCAATGCGTCGCGGCGGGCAATATGCTGACGAGCCGAGACGTCATCGAGGCGATGGTGCCTGCGTTCGAGAACACACCCGGCATGCTGGCCGACCGATTGCTGGCCGCGATGCATGCCGCGATGGCTAGCGGCGGGGAAGCCGGGCCGGTACATTCGGCCGCGCTGAAGATCGCGGGCGATCTGGTCTGGCCCATCGTCGATCTGCGGGTCGATTGGGCAGAGGAAGACCCCATCGGCAAACTTGACGGCCTCTGGCAAGCCTATCACCCTCAAATGCAGGACTACATCACCCGCGCGCTGAATCCCACGGCCGCACCGAGTTATGGAGTGCCGGGCGATGAATGACACGTCGAGCCGAGCGCTGCTCGAGCGGTTGATCGGATTCGCGACCGTCAGCCGTGATTCCAATCTGGCGATGATCGAGTTCATTCGCGATTACCTCGCGCAGCACGGGGTGCAAAGCGAACTGTTTTACAACGACGAGCGCACCAAAGCCAATCTGTTCGCGACCATCGGCCCGCAAGATCGCGGCGGCATCGTGCTTTCGGGGCACACCGATGTCGTGCCGGTCGATGGGCAGGCGTGGACTGTCGAGCCTTTTCGTCTCGTCGAGAAGGACGGGCGGCTTTACGGTCGCGGCACGGCGGACATGAAGGGATTCATCGCCTCGGTGCTCGCCGCGGTGCCGAATTTCGTCGCGCGTGAATTGCAGATGCCCGTGCATCTTGCCTTCTCGTACGACGAGGAAATCGGGTGTCTGGGCGTGCGACCCATGCTTGCCGAGATCGCGAAGCGCGCACACAAGCCCGTGTTGTGTCTGATCGGAGAGCCCACGGCGCTCAAACCCGTGCTCGGTCACAAGGGCAAGCTGGCGATGCGCTGCTGCGTGAAGGGGGCGCCGTGCCATTCGGCATATGCGCCTTACGGGGTCAACGCGATCCAGTACGCCGCGAAGCTCATCAACTGTCTTGAAGAAATCGGCGAGGAGCTGGCCGACCCCGAGCATCACGACACGCGTTTCGATCCGCCTTACTCCACCGTGCAGACGGGTGTCATCAAAGGCGGACGGGCGTTGAATATCGTACCGGCCGAATGTGAGTTCGATTTCGAAGTGAGGGCGTTGCCGGGATTCGATGCGAATCGCGTTGCCGACGCGCTGCAACGCTACGCCGATGAGGACTTGCTGCCCAAAATGCAGGCGGTGAAGCCGGATACCGGCATCCGTTTGCTTCCGCTGTCGGCCTATCCCGGATTGGCGACACCGCCCGACAGCGACGCCGCGCGCTTGCTGACGATGCTGTGTGGCTCGGACGAGTTCGGTACGGTCGCGTTCGGCACCGAGGGCGGCTTGTTCAACGAAGTGGGTATCCCGAGCGTGGTGTGCGGCCCGGGAAGCATGGACCAAGGGCACAAGCCCGATGAGTTCGTGAGCATTGAACAGCTCGAGGGCTGCGATGCGATGCTGCATCGCCTCGCCGAGCACCTTGCGGCGGCGCAGTGACGGCCTGACTGGCTGTCGCCTGCGCAGGCCCGTCAGCGCTTCTCGTCAGGCGTCGCGAAAAACACCATCTCAACTTGCTTGAGAAGTGCGGGGCCGAACGCGTCGCCGCCGACCTCCGGGGCGATCAGTTGCATCAGCACCGGTGAGCCGGGCGGCGGATGCAGCGCGTTCACGAGCAGGCAGAAATACATCTCCGGATGTTCGGCTCGCACGACACCGGCCTCGATGCCTTCGCTAATCAGCGGCTCCAGGCACTCGTAGACCGGCATGACCAGTTGCCGATGCAGGATCGCGCCTCGCTCGCCGGTCTCGGCCGCGTGCTGCGAAATGAACTGCTTGTGCTCCGGATGATGGATGGCGTGCGTGGCGATGACGGCAATCGCTTCCTTGAGCCGGTCTGTCACGGGGCGCGATTTGTCGAGCGAGAGGGCGCACAGCAGCTCTCCCGGTTCGGCCAGTGCGGCTTCGAGCGCATCGACGCACGCCCGCCATAACTGCTCCTTCGAGCCGAAATGCACGCGCACGAGGCTGGCGTCGACCTTCGCCGCACGGGCGATGCCGCGCAGATTGGCGCCGTCGTAACCGAGCTGCGCAAAGGCATCGATGGCCGCGCTGAGTAGCGCCGCGCGGCCATCGGGCAGGTGTTTGGGCCGTCGGCCCCGGGTAATCGGTGTGGCTGTCATCGTCTCGCAACGTCTTGCGCGGGGCGTGCCGGGTCGCTTGCGGCTTTGGCCGGCGGCGCGTCCCCCTGGGCGGGTGGCGCGGCCTTCGCGGCGTCTGCGGCTGGCTCGGGGGGCACCCCCATCGCATAAAACAGGAGCGCAGTATCCGACAAACGCGCGCCAGTTGCACGGACTGTCGTCAAATAGGCGTTCCAGTACTGCTGCTCGCGACCACGTGCCGCCGAGATCGGCACCGCCCCCAGGCGCACTCGGGCGGCGGTATCGCGGTAGATCTGCTCGGCCGCAGCACTGGCGTTATCGGCGTGCAGCAGTGCGGTGTTGTCGGCTTCGAGCGACGCGAGCGTGTCCGCCACGTTCTTGAACGCCGTGAGCACCGTCTGCTTGTATTGGTCGACGGCAGCTTCGTACGTTTCCTTTGCCGCGCGTCGCTGGGCAAGCAGCGCACCACCGTGGAAGAGGGGCTGCGTGAGCGAGCCGGCAATGCTCCACAGCGATCCTGCATTCGACAGCACCGTCGGCCAGTTGAAGCCCCCTTTGCCCATCGATGCGGTGAGCGACAGGCTCGGGAACATCTGCGCCGTTGCAACGCCGACCTCGGCCGACGCCGCTTTCAACGCCATCTCGGCCGCCTGGATGTCCGGGCGCGTCTGCAACAGCGTGGACGGCACGGCGACCGGCACCTTCTCCGGCACCTTAAGCTCGCCTAGTGAGAGATCGTCGGGCGCCTGATCGGGGGTGCGGCCGAGCAGCACGGCCAGCGCGTGGCGGGTGGACTGCCATTGCGCACGCAAGCCGGGCAGCGACGCCGCCAGCGACTCCGCATTTTGGGCGGACGCCAGCGCATCGGCTCGTGATACGGCGCCGAGTGCTTCGCGTCGCGCCATGTCGGTGGCATCGGCCTGCGCGAGTTCGACAAGCCGCTCGGTCGCCTTGACCTGCGCTCCGAGCACCGAGGCGCCGATGGCGCCGGAGACGATGTTGGCAGCGAGTGCCTGACGCGCCGATTCGAGCTGGAACGCCTGTTGATCGACCTGCGCCGCCAGCGATGCATTCGCAAAGCGCGCCGCCCCGAAGAAGTCGAACGTGTAGCGCGCCTGAATCTGTCCGACGAACATGTTGTACAGCGCGGTCGGCGGCCCGAAGGTCGGAATGCCGAGATTGCGCTCACGCGCGGCCTCGCCGCCAATATCGATCGTCGGGAAGAGCGACGATCCGACCTGCGCCTTCAACTGTTCCCGGGCGGCTTGCAGCGTGTGATTTGCCGACGACAGGTTCGGGCTGTTGCGCAGCCCTTCGTCGACGAGCGCGTCGAGCCTGTCCGAGCGATAGGCTTGCCACCACGCCTTCACCGGCGCGGCGCCCACATCGAATTGTTGCGACGTGCCCTGGGCGTTGACCGTATTCGTGGGCAGCGCACTCACACCATAGTGGGCGGGCGAGGGCATGGCAGGGGGCTTGTCGCTCGGCGCGAACGAGCAGCCAGCCAGCACGAGTGGCACCAGTACCGCTAGAGGCGAGAGGCCCGCGAGGGGGAAATAGCGCGGGGTCATGAGCGATCTCCTTGCGAACTGCCAGCGCCAGCAGGCAGCGCGCTCGGGCCGTTCGGGGCATGCGAAGCACGTTCCTCGTGACGCACCCGGAACGCCGTCGCGTACAACGCCGGCAGGAAAAACACGGTCAGGATGGTGGCGCTGGTGATGCCGCCCATCAGCGCGGTGGCCATCGGGCCGAAGAAGTTGCTGCGCAGCAGAGGAATCAGGGCCAGCACGGCGGCTGCGGCGGTGAGCGTGATCGGCCGGAAACGTCGCACGGTCGCGCTCACGATGGCGTCGAAGCGCGGGTGTCCGGCGGCAATGTCCTGTTCGATCTGATCGACCAGAATCACCGAGTTACGCATGATGATGCCGAACATGGCGATCACCCCTAGCATCGCGACGAAGCCGAATGGCTTGCCGAACAGCAGCAGGGTCGCCACCACGCCGATCATGCCGAGCGGGGCGGTGAGCACCACGAGCATGGTGCGCGCGAAGCTCTGAAGCTGAATCATCAGCAACGTGAGCACCACGATGATCATGATGGGCATTTGCGCATTGATCGACGACTGACCCTTGCCCGATTCTTCAACCGATCCGCCGATCTCGATGCGATAGCCGACCGGGAGGGCGCGGCGAATGTCGCCGAGCTTCTTGTAGACGGCTTCGGTCACGTCGATGCCTTGCTTGCCGGCGCGCACGTCGGAGCGTACGGTGATCGTCGGTTGACGGTCTCGCTCCCAGATCACGCCGTATTCCAGATCGTTGACCACATGACCGAGTGTGGCCAGCGGCACCGGACCGTTCGGCGTAGGCATGGCGAGCGTGGCGATTTTCGCCGGGTCGACGCGTTCCGCCTTCGGCGCGCGCAGCGTGATCGAGATCAGCTTGTCGCGCTCGCGGTACTGACTGATGTCGTAACCCGTGAGTGTCATGGCGATGAAATTCGCAATGTCCGTCGAACTCACGCCCAATGCACGGGCTTTCTGCTGATCGACTTCGAAACGCACCGAGCGCTGCGACGGCTCATCCCAATCGAACTGGACGTCCGCCGTGTCGCCGTTCGCGCGCATGACGTCTGCCACTTGCTCGGAAATCTTGCGCACCGTGGCGATGTCGTCGCCGCTCACGCGGAATTGCACCGGAAAGCCGACCGGTGGCCCGTTTTCAAGTCGCGACAGCCGTGTGCGCACGCCGGGCATCGCCTCGCGCAACTTCGGCTCAAGCCACTTCGCAAGCGCCTCGCGCTCTTCCACCGACTTGGCGGTGATCACCAGTTGCGCGAAGTTCGGCGTGGGCAATTGCTGGTCGAGCGGCAGATAGAAGCGGGGTGCGCCCGTGCCGACGAAACTCACCGTGTGGTCGATCTCCTTGCGGCCTTCGAGTAGCTTCTCCAGACGCTGCGTCTCGCGAAGCGTGGCCTGATACGACGCCCCTTCTTGCAGGCGCAGATCCACCATCAGTTCCGGCCGGTCGGAACTCGGGAAGAACTGTTGTGGCACGAGCGTGAAGCCGGCCATGGAGATCAGGAACAGCACCACGGTGATCACGAGCACGACGATCTTGCGCTCGATGCACCACGTCAGCCAGCCGCGCAGGCGGTTGTAGAACTTCGTGTCGTAGACCTCGTGTTCGTGGTCGTCGCCGTGATGTGCCTCACGCGGGCGCTCGGGCAGCAGCTTGTAGCCGAGCAGCGGAATCAGCACGACCGCCGCCAGCCACGAGGCGAGCAGTGCAATCGCCGAGACTTCGAAGATCGAACGCGTGTATTCGCCGGTGCTGGACTTCGCCAGCGCGATCGGCAGGAAGCCCGACACAGTCACCAGCGTGCCGGTGAGCATCGGGAAGGCCGTGCTGGTATAGGCAAACGCGGCAGCGCGCTTGCGATTCCAGCCCTGCGCGAGTTTCACCGCCATCATTTCGACGGCAATGATGGCATCGTCCACCAGCAGGCCGAGTGCCAGAATCAGCGTGCCGAGCGACACCTTGTGCAGGCCGATGTCGAAGATGTACATGAACAGCGACGTCACGGCGAGCACGACCGGAATCGAAATCACCACGACCATGCCGGTGCGGAATCCCAGCGACAGCAGACTCACGACCAGCACGATCGCCACGGCTTCGGCTACGGCTTCCAGGAAGTCGTCCACCGAGTGCGAGACGGAATTCGACATGCTGGCGACTTCGGTCAGCGTGAGGCCGGCGGGCAACTGGGCGCGCAGATCGCCCATCGTGCTGGCAAGCGCTTTGCCGAGGTGAACGACGTCCTGCCCCTTCTGCATGGTGATGCCGATGCCAAGTACGGGCTTGCCGCCGAAGCGCATTTCCGACACGGGCGGATCAACGTAGCCGCGTTTGATCGTGGCGATGTCGCCCAGCCGGAAGGTGCGGTTGTTCACGCGAATGAGCGTATCGGCGAGTTCGTCGACATTGCGGAACTGCCCGCTCGGGCGCACGACCAGACGGTCGTTGGGCGTGTCGATGGTGCCTGCCGGGGAGACCGCGTTCTGACTGCCGACTGCCTGCGCGATCTGGTTCGGGGAGATGCCCAGACGCGTCAACTGCGTGTTGTTGATTTCGACGTAGATGCGCTGGTCCTGATCGCCGAAGTAGTCGACCTTCGCTACGCCGGGCACCCGCAGCAGCACGGTGCGCAGGGCGTCGGCATAGTCGCGTAGTTGCGCGGGGCCGAAGCCGTCGCCTTCCAGCGTGAAGATGTGCGTGTAGACGTCACCGAACTCGTCGTTGAAGAACGGCCCTTGCACGCCTTGCGGCAACGTGTAGACGATATCGCCAACTTTCTTGCGGACCTGATACCACTCCTCGGGCACTTCGCTCGCGGGCGCGGAGTCCTTCATCGAGAAGAACAACAGAGACTCGCCGGGCCGCGAATAGCTGCGCTGGAAGTCGATGGACGGCATTTCCTGGAGCTTGCGTGCGATCCGGTCGGTGACTTGCTCCTGCACCTGTTTGGCGGTCGCCCCCGGCCAGAACGTGCGGATCACCATCACGCGGAACGTGAACGGCGGATCTTCCGACTGGGCGAGGCGCGAGTACGCCAGAATGCCGAAGATCGTGGCCATCGCGATCAGGAAAACCACGAGCGCGCGATGTCGCAGCGCCCACGCGGAGAGGTTGAAACTCCCCTCTTCGTGACGGTAGTCCTGCGGTTCGGAGGCGGGTGTGGCGGGGGATGTCTGGGGCACGGGTGGCTTCCCGTCCTGCGTGCTCATGACGCAAAGTCCTCAGCGTGCAGCGGCGGGATCACACGAACTTTCTCACCCGCCGTGACGGTGTGAACCCCTTGCCAGACGATGCGCTCGCCGGGCTGAATACCGCCCGCGACGGTCACCGTGCGCTCGCCGTAGCGCGCGATCTTCACGCGGCGCAGAACCAGCGTGTCATCGGATTTGACAACCCACACGGCGGGCTGATTGCCATCGTGGAAGAGTGCGGTCGACGGCAGCGTGATCGGTTGACCGGGTTGAATGGGTTGAACGGGTTGACCGTCCGCGATCGTCGCGGCGGCGCCAGAGGCGGCTGCCGGTGCTGACGCGGACGCCGCGGGGGCGGGCGTCACCGACGTGACAAACGGTTGCGCGAAGGCGACGTTGGCCGTCATGCCGAGTTTCACGTCAGGGCCGGGGGAGAGCAGCGAGAGCTTGGCGCGATAGGTACGGCTCATCGGGTCGGCCGCCGGCGCGATTTCGCGCACGCGCGCTTGCCACGTCTTGCCCGGCACGGCGGGCAGCGAGACGCTCGCCGTCTGTCCGATGCGAAACGCGCTGAGCGCGACTTCCGGTACGTCGGCAATCACGTCGACGTCGCCCGTCCACGCCAACTGATACACCGGCTGACCGGCGCTGACGTTCTGCCCCGTGTCCGCCTGCTCGGCAGTGATGACACCGTCGCGATCGGCCTTGAGATTGCCGTAGCTCAACTGATCGCCTGCCAACGCGGCTTGCTGAGTCGCCTGATTGCGTTGTGCCAATGCACTGGCGTAAGCGTTCTCCGACTGTTCCAGTTGCGCCGGTGCGATCAGATTTTCTTTTGCCTGCGCGCGATCCCGGGTGACGGTTTGCGTCGCATAGTCGAGCTGGTGTTGCGCGGCGTCGAGTTGCGCACGGGCGCTGGCGGCGTTTTTCGAGAGATCCGCCGGATCGAGACGCGCGACGACCTGACCCGCTTTGACGGCGTCGCCAAGCCTTGCCGACCGGTCGATGATCTTGCCTGCGACGCGGAAGGACAGCGGGGTGGCATAACGTGCCTCAATCTGCGCTGGCAGCGACGCGGTGGGCGTCTGCTCGCTGAGCTTTGCCGCCACAGCGACGACCGGGCGCGGAGGCGCTTCCGGCGAGGCTTTGCGTGAGCACGCGGCCAATGAGGCTGCGGCGATGGCGGTAGTGGCAATGGCCAGCGCGAGCCGGCGGCGGCGTGGTGCGGTATCGGGCAGAAAGGGCATCATGCGCTCGTGACTCTCAATGTGAGAAATCCGGAAGACAAAACAACGAATTCGCGACACGTTTGCCGGACGAGCGGGGCCAGGCGAGCCATGGCAAAGCCAGAACGCTGGGCAGTAAGGCCGGCAAAACGGTGCGATCCGAAAAAATCTACGGGCGATGATATATGGATTGGGGACGCCCTGCAACGGGGGGGTAGAGGGTTTTTGGGTGCCCCTGTGACTATCGGTAGGTGCGCGTCATTGGATTGTTTTTGAGGACCGGAGAAAGCGGAACCGCCGAATTATTTTGGAGTACGATTCCTATTGAACGTCCACGCGGCACGCCAGGCTATTGCATGCAATCGACAATATGACGAATGCGAGGCGGCGCTGTGTCAGGAAGACTATCGATCGGGACAAATTGTCACATCCGAGGAACGTTGTCGCGCGCATTGAGTCGCACTCGGGCCAGTTGCAATGACTGGCGACATCGCAGCGAAGACACCCGGCAGTTCATGACGTAAGCGGCACAGCATAGGCCGGCGGCGAGTTTTCGCGCAGGCGGTACCGCTTTGGTGCACTCGCTTGATCGAGGTCAAGCGAAAGGGTTTGTCCGGGTGCCGAACGCAGCAGCAAGTCGGGGGTTCACGACTATGCTGGATGTATCCGAAGCTTAACGATCGACGCTCACCAGAGACGGATAGCCATGACACCACGAATAGCATTGGTTACAGGAGGCATGGGCGGTTTGGGCGAGGCAATCAGTACGCGTCTTGCCGATGCCGGGTACCGCGTTGCGGTCACCTGTTCGCCCACGAATCACGATTGCGAGGGCTGGGTCGCGCGTATGCGAGACACCGGTCGCGACTTCGCCGCCTATCGTGTCGATGTTGCCGACTTCGCGTCTTGCGAGGCTTGCGCAAAAGCCATCGAATCCGACACCGGTCCGGTGGACATTCTTATCAACAATGCGGGGATCACGCGCGACGCCACCCTACGCAAAATGACTTCCGAAGACTGGCAGTCGGTATTGCGCACGGATCTGGACAGCGTGTTCAACATGACCCGTCCGCTCTTCGGCAGCATGGTCGCGCGCGGCTGGGGCCGCATCATCAACGTCTCGTCGGTCAATGGCAGTCGAGGCGCGTTCGGTCAGGCGAACTACGCTGCCGCGAAGGCGGGGATGCACGGATTCACGAAGGCATTGGCGCTGGAAGTTGCCAAGTCGGGTGTCACGGTCAACACGATTTCGCCGGGGTATCTCGCGACGAAGATGGTGACCGCCGTGCCGCAAGAGGTGCTCGAATCGCGCATTCTTCCGCAGATTCCGGTCGGTCGGTTGGGGCGCCCCGACGAGGTGGCAGCACTCGTCGCTTTTCTCGTGTCGGATGACGCAGGTTTCATCACAGGCAGCAACGTTGCCATCAACGGTGGCATGCACATGGAGTAACGCGCAGCTACAGAGCTAACGACTTACTTAGGAGAGTCACGATGTCAAAGGAAACGAATCCGGCACTGACGTTGTTCAAACTCAGTACCGCAAGCGCGCTGGGCGCTTACGGCATTTTTCTGGAAGCGGCACAACGCACGCATCAGTTGCAGGCGGAGCGCGATACCGAATTGCTGAAGGCGCACGCGGAAGCGGCCAAGTCGCTCGGTGGGGCCCAGGACTTCAATGCGCTGCTCACCGCGCATCTGCAACTGCTCAACGGCCAGATCGCGCAGCAAAATGAGTTCTGGCGTGAGTGGCTTGCCGTGTGCGCGAACAATCAACTGCTGTGGGCCGAGCATTGCCGCAAGACAGGCGAAGAGTTGCAGCACGGCATGGCCGGTGCGATGACGTTGCCCGATCTGATCGGTGCAGGTGTTACGGCGGGTGGCGCCGCAAAGGCGGCCGAAGCGCCGTTGCAGAAGTGGTTCCAGGCGTTCAACGACGCCACGCAAGGGACGATGGATGCATGGCGTCGCATGTCGACGGAAGCCGCGCAGGCGACCGAGGCGGCCGTGTCACAGCAGTCGCCGCTCAACGGTCGTGTGCCACCGAAGCGCGGCGGCACTCACGCTCATCGCTCAAGCACGTAAGTTCCGGGCGCATTGTCCAGCGCTCGCGCTGGCGGCCAGGGGGCGGCGATCGATTTGCCGCTGCCCTGCGCCAGAAGCCACGCTTGCCATGCGGGCCACCACGAGCTTGGCATGGCGGGCGTCGCGTCGAACCACGCCTCAGGGGGGCGGTAGGCGGTGCCTGCCGCCCGCGTTGCCACCCGATGGTGACTGCGCGGATGCCCCGGCTCACACACCACGCCCACGTTATGCCCGCCCGAGACGAGTGCAAAGGTGAGATCGCCGTGGTTAAGCAGATGCATCTTGTAGACGGAGCGCCACGGCGAGATGTGGTCGCGCTCGGTCGCCACAACGAACATCGGCACGCGAATATCCGATAGCGCCACCGGTTGTCCGCCCACTTTCAGCGTCCCCGTCGCCAGCGCATTGTTCAGATACAACTCGCGCAGACACTGACTGTGCAGCCGTGCAGGAATGCGCGTGGTGTCGGCGTTCCACACAGTGAAGTCCGTCGTCTGAGCCGGTTTGCCGAGCAGATAGTCATGCATGAGTCGTGACCAGATCAGGTCGCGCGAATTGAGCAGTTGGAAAGTGCCTGCGAGTTGCTCGCCGCCGATGAATCCCTGCCGCCACATCATGGCTTCGAGATACGCCACCTGACTCGCGTCGATGAACAATCCGAGTTCGCCCGGCTCGCTGAAGTCGGTCTGCGCCGCGAGCAAGGTGACGCTGGCCAACGCGTGACGTTCTGCTCCCTTATGCCGTGCCAACGTTGCCGCTGCGATGGCGAGCAGCGTGCCACCAAGGCAGTAGCCGCAAGCGTGCACCGGCACATTGCCCGTCAAACGACGCACCTCTCGCAATGCCGTGATCAATCCATCGTCGAGATAGTCATCCAGGCCCCGGTCGCGGGCCTCCGGTCCCGGGTTGTGCCACGAGATCATGAAGACGCTATGCCCCTGCGCCACCAGATAGCGCACGAGCGAATGCTGCGCTTCGAGATCGAGGATGTAGTACTTCAGCAGCCACGACGGCACGATCAGCACCGGTTCGCGCCACGTCTGCGGCTGTGCCGGCGCATATTGAAGCAACTCGAAGTACGCGTTGCGATAGACGACCTTGCCGGGTGTCGCGGCGATTTCGTGACCGACCCGAAACACGTTGCGTGCCTCGGGGCCTGCCCCCGGTGCGTGGCCTGCGGCCATGTCATGCATGTCCGACCACCACCGCTGTGCCCCTTGCACAACGTTCTGCCCCTGTGTTTCGCGCATGGCGGAGAGCACTTCAGGATTCAGACACCAGAGGTTGCTAGGCGAGAAGACGTCGAGCCACTGCCGTGCCATGAAGCGCACGACATCGCGGTGATGCGGTTCGACGCCCGGAATCTCTCCTGTCATCTCGTCTACGAAGTGCTGCGTGCGCAGGAAGCGCTCGCGCCACCACGAAAACGGCGGGTTGTCCCACAGCGGGTCACGAAAGCGCCGGTCCACGTCGGGTGGTCCGCTGGCTCCCGAGGTCTGGGTTGTGGTCGGTTTATCGATGGCCGCAAAGGCTTTGAAAACGTTGAGCTGATGGCCGGGAGCGGTTGCGGCGTGCATCGCCCAGTCAACCCAGGCGAGCGCTACCGCGGCGGGCGACACGTTGCCCGTGAATCGGGCAGTCGTCGCCATCGCTGCCCGGTCGAGGTTCTCGGTGAATGACGCCGCCGGGGCGGGGGTGGCGACCTGCGGTGCGTCGGAAGGCTGAGGTGGGGCGGCGCTGGCGGCAACAGCAGGCGCGCTACCGTGCGGTGTCGCACGACGCGTTGGTGGTGGGCTTGTTTTGGGCGCACCCCGTGCGCGTGAAGCGGTCGACGATTTCGCGGATTTCGCGGATTTTGACGGGGACGTCTTGGCGCTGCGAGCAGGCATGGCGGACTCCGTTCTGGCTTGCCGCTGGCCCAGGAGCACGCGCCGTGTGCGGCAGAAAGAAGGCGGACGGCGAGGCGCAGCAGGGTACCCCTTGCCGTGACGTCACTGCGTTCCGGACCGTGGCGACGCTCAGGACGCTCATCGCGCTTTGGCCGCTCCGGAAGTTTCGTGCGTTTCGATGAATATAACGCACGCGAGGTAGGAGTTCCGTGACCCAGGACAAGTTGCGTGTCGACGCCGTTATCGCACGCGAGGGAGCGTCATCGCGCGGGGGCGGGGATCTCCGTCGCCGGGGGCAGTGCGGGAACGGCGGGCGGCGGTGCGGGCTTGCGCGCATGCCAACTGATACGCCGGAACGGTTGCTCACGGCCGGACAGTGTCAGCGCAATATGGGTGATCCAGCGTTGCGTGGGCACGCGCTCGCCGTGCAGCCACATCACGAGGATGAACAGGCTCGCCGCCATCGGCAGTGTCTTGAGGTTGGGCGTGTCGTCGCGGCGTGTGAGCCACGCAAAGGCAGCCCAGACGATGAAACCTACGACGCAGCCGGCGACCGATTCTGAAATGGAATGCGCCGAGAGGGCAACGCGCGACACTCCCACGGCCACGCTACCGGCTGTTGCGGCGACCATGCCGAGCACTCGCCATGGCCATGCAAGACGGCGCAGAAGGAGCCACGCGATGACCGGGTAGACCGTCGCGGCGAGCATTGTATGACCACTCACCCCGGTGAAATCGAGTTCGCGTACGCCGAGTCCCCAGCCGAGGAACATGACTTTCGAGGCGGCGACGACGAGCGCCCCCGCCCCAAACAGCGCTACCCAGGTGAAGGCCATGCGCCATGCACGGGCTGAGAGCAACCAGAGGGTGAGGGCGGCAGCGGCCGGCACCGTGACGGCGGCACTGCCGAAATTGGTAATAGTGATCCAGGAGCTAGACATGACTACCGAAAAACGGCCCGAAGGCGGGGGGCCTCGGGCGAAAACGATATCTTACGCGTGCCACCGCGGCAACAACAAATCCTGACGTCGGTTGGCGCGGACTTATGGGCTCGGACAGCCCCTGCGGTGGATCGTTCGACGGCCGCCCGAAGGTTTGGCCGTCGCGCGTCTTGCCGGGTATTGCGGGGCATTACAACGGCGTAAGTCCCTGTTTGATTCGACGGGTGATCCCGGTGGCGACGGCATAGTAGGATGGCCGCGGATGTGGCCCCCGACACATCGGCTCAGGAGATGTCATGACTTTCCCCCCGGCGCACGAGATGTCATCGCGCACGCGCAACGACGGCATCGACCTGTTACGCGGCTTGTCCATTCTGTTCGTGGTCGTGCACCATCTCGCGCTCAGGTTCCGCTTGCCGCTCGGCCCCAGTCTGCTGGGCGACGTACTGCCAGCGCGCGTCATCAACGGCCTGAGCTTCAACGGGTACGAAGCCGTGTTCGTGTTCTTCGTGATATCCGGCTTCGTCATTACGCGTCGCTCACTGGAACGTTACGGCTCGCTCGACGCATTCCGATGGGGCAACTTCTATGCGTTGCGCGCCGTGCGCATCTTCCCGCTGCTGCTGTTGCTACTGGCCGTGCTTGCCGTCATGCACTGGATGGCGGTGCCGGGCTTCGTCATCAACAAGCCGGGACAATCGCTTGCCGGGGCGCTGGGCGCTGCACTCACCATGACGCTGAATTGGTACGAGGGCCGCACGAACTGGCTGCCCGGCGCGTGGGACGTGCTGTGGTCGCTGTCGATCGAGGAGTGCTTCTATCTGGCCTTCCCGTTGTTCTGTCTGGTGCTGCGGGGCCCGTGGCGCGTGCTCGCGCTGATCGTGCTGGCCCTGTCGCTGCCGTGGACACGCGCCGCGCTGCAAGGTAATGAAATCTGGCAGGAGAAGGCGTACCTGCCCGGCATGGCGGCCATTGCGTGGGGCGTGCTCACGGCACTGGCCATGCAACAGGTGACGCTGCCGCGCGGCATGGCGAGAGTCACCGGCGCGCTGGGCGTTGCCGGGTTGCTCGCCGTGGTCTTCTTTGGTGATGTGCTGGGGCGTTTGCTGCACGACTTCATCATGCTGCTGCTTTGTGTGAGCGCCGCGCTCTGGCTCGCTGCCGCACACGGGTCGACGCGCGCCGTGCCGCGCGGTTTGGGGTGGCTCACGCAAATGGGCCGCTGGAGCTATGAGATCTATCTGAGCCACATGTTTGTCGTGCTGGCGGTCACACCGGCCTATCTCGCGTTCGCGCGCGGCGACATGCGCTGGACGTTCCTCGTCTACGTGCCCGTACTGGTGGTGTGCACGATCCTCGGCGGGGCGTTGCACCGTTACGTCAGCGGACCGGCCGCGCGGCGTCTGTTGCGCCGTCAGCCTGTCCCCACGACCGCAAGCGTGGCGTGATTCGGCGATATCGCGGGGCTGCGTCTTGTGAAATTCCAAAGACACGATGGTACATTTCGGATTCACGCTTTTTGATGAACAGGATGGGTTGTGAGCCATAACGCCGTAGGTGTGATGCCCGAAAGCAATACGCTATTGGAAATCGTTAAGACGCAAACCGAAATTGCCAAGCTTGGACTGGATCTCGGGGGCGTTATGGCCTTTGTGACGGAGCGGGTGCAGGATTTGACGCAGGCCAATGGCGCCGTCGTCGAATTAGCTGAAGGCGACGACATGGTGTACCGGGCGGCGTCGGGCGTTGCGGCGAATTTGCTGGGGATGCGACTGTCGCGAGATGGTTCGCTTTCCGGTCAGTGCGTGAAGAGTGGTGAGATCCTTCGTTGCGACGACTCGGAAACCGATCCGCGCGTGGACCGTGACGCTTGCCGTCGCGTCGGCCTGCGCTCGATGATCGTCACGCCGCTCAAGCATCTGGACACCACCGTCGGGGTGCTGAAAGTCTTTGCGCCCACGCCCTGCGCATTCCCCGATGCCGACGTCCGCACGCTCGAACTGATGAGCGAACTGATCGCGGCGGCCATGTTCCACGCGGCGCGCTTCGAGACCAGTCAACTTTATCTGCAAGCCACACACGATGCGCTCACTGGCCTGCCTAATCGTGCGTTGTTCTACGACCGCCTGCGACAGGCCGTGCATCTCGCGCTGCGCTCGTCGTCGTGCCTGGGCATTCTGAACATCGACATGGACGGCCTCAAGCCGATCAACGACAAGTACGGACATCGCGCGGGCGACGCTGCGATTCGCGCCGCGGCCGAGCGGATGTATGCCACGGCACGCCGCTCCGATACGGTGGCGCGTGTGGGAGGCGACGAATTCGGCATGATTCTGCCTGGCATTCACTCGCGCGCGGATGCCGAGGCATACGGCGAACGGCTGGCGCAAGAGGTCGGGGCGCCCTTCGAATTCGAGGGCAAGCCGCTTGAGCTGGGCGTGAGCGTCGGTATCGCCATGCTGCCCGACGACGGCACGGACATGACCCAACTGATGGATCATGCCGACGAAGCGATGTACGCCGTCAAGCGCACACGGCCCGGCACGCGAGGCTAAGTATCGGGCACATCGCAACGTCCTTTCGTCGCAGGCCCTGAACTCAGTGCTGAAGTGCGTTGACGTGCTGGCTTGGAGCGACTGTGACCTCAACGGTCCTGGACGAATCCGCTTCGCGTAGTGCAATGAGAGCCAGTCGTTTCCCCGACTGCGTATTGAACGCGTGCATCGCCGCTGCCGGGAATTCCAGGGGCAGGGCGGTACCCTCCTTGACGATGCGCTCGCGTGGCAGAACCACCGCAACATTCGATTCGCCGACCCAGCAATACGCGACATGGCTGCCGCCGAGTTCCTCTACAAGCTCGACGCGCGCGGCCAATGCATGGCTGTGTCCATCCGCCACGCGGATATCCTCGGGGCGAATCCCCAACGTGAAGCACTCACCGACAGCCAGTTCAAGTCCCGGGAAGGCAATCCTGCACGAGGGAGCCGCGTCGAGCACGACTTCCTCACGGGCGCTTACGCGAGCCTCCAGCAGATTCATCGGTGGCGAACCGAGGAACGTTGCAACGAACGTCGACGCGGGCTGCCGGTAGACCTCGGCCGGCGCACCGACCTGCTCTAGCCTGCCACCGTTCATCACCACCAGCTTGTCGGCCAGCGTCATCGCCTCAACCTGATCGTGCGTGACGAAGATGCTCGTCGCCTTGAGCCGCTTATGCAGGCGACGGATCTCGATGCGCATCTGGATGCGCAGCTTCGCGTCCAGGTTGGACAGCGGTTCGTCGAATAAGAAGACCGCCGGTTCGCGCACGATCGCACGCCCCATCGCCACCCGCTGACGCTGTCCGCCCGAGAGCTGGGCCGGCCGCCGGTCGAGCAGGGTATCCAGTCCCAGCATTGCGGCCACTGCCTGCGCGCGGCGTGCCCGCTCGGTTTTTTCCATGCCGGCGATCTTCAGCGGATAGGCGATGTTGTCCTGCACCGTCATGTGGGGATACAGGGCGTAATTCTGGAACACCATCGCACAGCCGCGATCGGCCGGTTCGACGTCGTTGACCCGGCGCGCGTCGATCGACAGATCGCCCTCGGAGATGTCCTCCAGGCCCGCAATCATGCGAATCAACGTTGACTTGCCACAGCCGGACGGTCCGACCAGTACGACGAACTCGCCAGTAGCAATGTCGAGATCGATGCCGTGGACCACCGGTTTGTGGTCGTAGACCTTCTTGATGCCGCGTAGTGCAAGTGTTGTCATCGAATCACCTGTTCAAGTCATGGTTGCGGCAGCCGCCGCAGAAGGGAGTGCAGAAGCGGGCAATCGGTGCACTGTCAGCGAATGCCGGACTTCATGAACGACTGCACGACCTGGCGTTGCAATACGAGATAGATAGCGAGCACCGGCAAGCTGGCCATCGTCGAAGCGGCCATCAACGGGCCCCACAATGTGCCTTCCGACGTCATGAACATCTGGATGCCGATCTGGATCACGCTGTTCTCGGCGGTACGCGACAGCAGCAGAGGCCAGAAGTACTCGTTCCAAGTGGAGATGAAGACGAGGATGGCTAGCGACGCCAATGTGCCGCGCAGGCTCGGTGTGACAATCTCCCACAACACGCGCCAGCTGCTTGCGCCGTCCATGCGTGCGGCCTCCAGCACTTCACGCGGAAACGCGCGCATCGCCTGGGCCAACATCATGATGGCGAACGCCGACGCAAAGTGCGGCAGGATCAGCGCGCTCAGGCTGTCGAGCAGCCCCAGTCTGGCGACAAGCAGGTAGTTCGGGATCATCACGACCTGAAACGGCACCAGCCACGTGAGCGCAAACAGTCCGAACATGAATGCGTTGCCGCGGAACTGCCAGCGCACGAACCCATAAGCTGCCAGCAAGCCCGTGACGCACTGGATGACCGTGACCGCCACGGAAACGATCAAGGTGTTCAGCAACATCTGCGCGACCGGAATGGCGTCGAGCGCAGTACGGTAGTTTTCCAGCGATGCGTGGGTGGGCCACAACGTCGTCTCGAAAATCTCGTTGGCGGGACGCAGCGAACTGGCGAGCATCCAGTACAGGGGGAATACGCATATCACCGACAGCACCAACATGATGGCGTGTCCCCCGACACGATGCGCTGCACGGGCGCGGCGGCGCACGGGTGCGGTAACGGCGGCCGAGTGCCCGGCTTGATGTGGGGCGAGATCAATTGTCATGGAATGAATACCGGTCGATCATACGAAGCAGCACGAAGGCAATCGTGCCGAACATGGCGAACAGGAGCACGGCCGATGCCGACGCCCAACCCACCGACAGACTTGAGAAGCCGAAATCCCACAGCAGGTAGTAGAGGTTGGTCGTGGCGCCCAGCGGACCGCCCTGGGTGAGCACGTTGATATAGGCAAAACTCCACTGCGCACCGAGCAGGATCGTCATCATCGTGAGGAACAACACGTTCGACGACAGCAGCGGCAGGCGGATATCGCGCACGATGGCCCAGTGCGTGGCGCCGTCCATGCGTGCGGCCTCGATCAGCGAGGGGTTGATGTTGGCGTTCGCCGCAGTGAAGATCAGCGTGGAGAAGCCCATCAACTTCCATCCGGTAATGCCGATGATGGTCCACAGCGCGCAACGCGGATCATTGAGGAAATCGATCGGTGAGAAGCCGAGCGCCTGCAATCCCAGATTGACAATGCCGTGGCCCGGATCGAGCAGCCAGCGCCAGACCGTGGCGGCCACGACCGGTGCGATGATCATCGGCACGAAAATCAACGCACGGTAGAGATGGCGTGCGCGCCTGGGCAGGTCTTCGGTATAGATCGCGATGGCCAGCGGCAACGCTACGGCAATAGGCAGCAGACCGACGATCGACAGTCCGGTGTTGGCGGTGGCTTGCCAGAGTTGGTCTAGGCCGAGGATGTTGCGATAGTTCTCCCAGCCGACAAAGGTTTTCTCGGATGTGGGCAGCATGTTCCAATCGACGAAGCTCAGCCACACCGCACGACCGAGCGGCTCGTAGACCCAGATCAGGAACGTTGCCGTCGCCGGCAGGATATAGAGCCACGGCGCAATGCGGTGAACGCGCCAGGTCCTCGCGCGGGGCGGGGGGGCGGCAACCGCGTGGCTGAGGGGCAAGTCTGTCATGGGATTCTCGAAGTCAAGCGCTTTGCCGACCCGTTGACCGCGCGTCCCGTATCGACACGGGCGCGGCGGGGCAAACGGGGCGGCGCATGGATTAACGTGTTTCCGGCGAGGCGCTCAGCGCGGAATGAGTCGCTGGGCCTTATCTTGCGCGGCCGCGAGTGTCGTGCCGACGTTGGCGCTACCTCGCACGGCTTGTTCCATCGCGTCCATCATGATCTTGGTGATCTGGCGGTAGTTCGGGCCGGGCATCGGCACCCACGGCTCCAGCACGCTCAACTGCTTCAGATTGGGGCGAATCATCGGATGTGTCTTTGACCACTCGCCCAGGTACTTCGGATCGTCGACGATGTCCGGTCGTAGCGGGAGGTATCCGATTTCTGACGTGATGACGGCGTAGGCCTGTTTGGACGTCAGAAACTTCATCAGCTCCCACGCTGCGCGTTGACGCGCCGGATCCTGCGACAGGATCATCAGTGCGCTACCCGAGTTGTTCGGTCGCACCGGCTTGTCGCCAAAGCTCGGCATGGTGGTGCCACGCAGGTCGAACTTGCCCTTGGCAGCACTCAGCAGGTAGTTCTGCAGCGCGCTCGTCTCCAGATACATGCCGAGGTTACCGCCGGCCATCGATTCCATGGCGGCCAGGGTATCCATCTTCTCGAAGGCTCCGGCGTCGTTCATGTCGCGCAGCATGGTGATGGCGCTGACGGCGTCGGGCGACGAGAACGTCAACGTCTTGCGGTCCGGTGAAATCACCGCACCGCCGTTGGAGCGCACCACGCCTTGCATCATCCAGTCCGATGCGCTGTTGCCGAAGAGTCCTGCGGCAAATCCGGCGTGCCCGTGGCGCTTGATTGCCAGGGCGGCGGACTTCACTTGCGCCCACGTTTGTGGCGGATGGTCGGGGTCAAGCCCCGCGGCCTTGAACAGATCCGCGTTATAGAAGAGCACCGGCGTGGACAGCGTGTACGCCATGCCGTAGGTCTTGCCGTCGAGCATGCCGAGCTTGGTGGTGCGCGGTGCCATGCCGGCCTCATGCGCGGCGAGGGCGTTTGCCCCAGCGATCGTCTCCAGCGGCTTCGCGCCGAAGTTGCGGGCAACGAAATCCAGATCGCTGAAAACCACCTGCGCCAGGTCGACCGGGCGCTGCGCCACTATGTCGGCCTGAATTCGGCCGGTGATCGTCGTGACGTTCACGCTAACGGCATTGACCTTGATGTCCGGATGACCGGCCATGAATTCCTGGATTAGCTTGCGGGTCGCGTCGGCGCCCGCACCCGCACTGGCCAGGTTGTAATTGTAGAAAGTGATGGTGACCGGGGCGGCAGCAGCCGACCCCGACGCCAGCGCGAAGCTTGCGGCCGCACTCAGGCCGGCGAGCAGGCGGAATTTGCGCATGATCGGGTTCTCGGTTCAGAAGAAGATGTTCAGGTTGCCAAGCAGGTTTAGCGCCGAGCCTGTTCCAGTCTGGTAGACGATGCTGGTCGGATGGTTCACGTAGCCGAGCCCGATTCCGGCATAGACACCGCGCATGACACGCGCGCTATATGACAGCGTGATGGCCACGCTGTCGCGGTGAACCAGACTGCCCTTGCTGGCGTAGTAATTGATCGCGTCGCGGCCCCAGACCGTGTCGGTGGCGACCAGCGAAATCATGTCGTACGGACGGCTGTCGAAAATGCCCTTGGCGTACAGGCGCAACTCGTAGTACTGGCTCACGGCGTTGGCGTATGGCGGCGCATACATCACCGATGCCCCGATATAGAGGCCGCGGCCGGGGGAGCCCGCCGGCGACTTCTGCCACAACTGACGGTCGGCGAGCAGGTAGTACCAGCTGTTGTGGCCCACGCGCGTGCCCGGGGTCTCGAAGCTGTTGTAGCGGCTGGTGTTGTAGGCGGCACCGCCACGAATCCACTCCTGCGCGATGCCTTCCGACGAATTGCGCTGATAGCCGAGTTCGCCGATATAGAGGGCACCGGAATTCACCGTAGTGAACTTGAACGAGGTCGGGTTCTCGTGAATTTCCTTGGTCAGACCGTCAGGATTGACTGCACGCTCGGCTGTTGCCTTGGCGTACCAGTTCTTGTCGATGTTGTACTTAAGTACGATGCCCGGCGTGGGGGTGGCATTGTTGGAGTAGCCGCCCTGGATCGGGATGCTGCCCGAGGCGCCGAATACGCTCGTCGACAGGCTGCCGCCGACGTTCGTGTTGATGAACTCCCAGGTGCTGATCAGGTAGCCCAGCTTCACTTCGAGTCGCTTGTTGAACAGCGTCTGGTAGTAGCTCGCCTCCGACAGACCAAACTTGTTCGGGCCCATCGGCGCCCAGTTGGTGCGGGTGAACATGCCCGCCAGATAGATCTGGCCGTCCGGGATGCCATGCTGCGCCAGGTCGTACGTCACGCCCATGTACAGATTGTCGACATAGGTGAACGTCTGGCCGTTGTACTGTCGTTGTCCGTTCAGGTTCTTCGCCGAGCCACTGAGCAGATTGTTGGCCGCGCTGGTGACGTTCATGCCGAACCAGCCGATGCCGTAGTCGGCGAGCTTGTCGCGCAGGCCGCCAGCGTTCGGAAAGATTGTCTCCGATGGCGGCGGCAGCGACAGATTGAAGCCGCGCGGCATCAGGTTGGCCCAACGCGCGGCCTGTTCGGCGGGGCTGCGTGCAAGCGCCGCATCGTTGGCGAGCTGGGTTCGGTTGACGGCGTCAACGACGGGGTCGCCGCTGCCCTGAGCGGTCTCCAGATCGGCGGCGTGAAGTTGAGGGGCAGCGCACAGCAGTGCGGTGAGGTTGGCAAGCAGCAAGGGCCTGATCGGCAAACGGCGGACGCAGGAGTGGGTGCCGCGTCCGGTGTTGGGGGCGCGGGCAGGACGTACAGGCAGACGGGCGTTCGTATCAATGGCGGAGAACATCTGGAGCACTCGGTTTGGCAATGACGATCGATGCGTTCGGGACGCGCGTCGCCACCGGCGGCGCGGCGCCGGTGACGCTTCGTAGTCCTTCGGCGATGAAATGGGGAATCAGGCCTGGCGGGCCAGCGTGGCGTCGTTGACGTCGTCGTGATCGATGCGGGCTCGGGCAAATCGTTGATGGAAGTCGACCAGCGGTAGCGTGAAGTCATCGAGCGCGCGGAATTCGTCAGCCGGCATGTCGGGATGCTCTGCGCGGTACCACGTTGCGTAGTCGGGGAGGTCGCTCGCGAAGGCCTTGAAGTACGTCGAATAGGCCCGCAAGCGCAGCGTCGGGTGTTCCGTCTGCAGATCGAATTCCATCAGGCGAATCCAGCCATCGCCGATGCCGTCGATCACCGGTGTCAGAGGTGACGTGCCGCGCACGGACTGCTTGCGGCTCTGATAGTTGCTCAGGAACTGCATGACCTGGTGGCCATGCTGGTTTTCGTCTACGCGGTGACGCACGCCATGGAAGTGACCGTTGAGCACGCAGAGAATCTGATCATGACGGGCCACGAAGCGATCCCATAGCTTGGCCGGGGTGTGACGCTCCGGATCGAGACGCGATAGATCGAAACATTCGAGTGGCTCGCGCTCGCCTTTGCCGTTCAGGAACTCGTGGATAGACACGATCGTCGGCACGCCAGGGAAGGCTGCGATCACCGACTCGGCCCAGGCAATTACGCGAGCGTCAGGCGACATTTCAAGCCCGAGGTGCAGGAAGCGGTGCGTGGCGCCCGTGAAAATCTGCGCGCTGTTGGCGCCTTCGCGGAACGACGCTACGTACCATGGCTTGTTGCGGAAGATTGGCGTGTGTGCGCCGAAATTCGCCTTCCAGTTGGTCAGGCCGCCACAGTGCACGCTGCCGACCTTGGCCACCGTGAGTTCAGCGAAGCTCGCGCCCTCGCTCGGCGGGTAGTTGGCATCGGTCCACATGTGGTCGTGGTCGTGATTGCCTGGAATCACGCAGAACGGCAGCACGCCGTCCAGGATTTTCCAAGCCTCCCGAACGGCCGGGATCTCGACGTTGACCACTTGTTCGGGCGACGGCGGCATGAACGCTTCGAGCAGTGGGTTGGCGACCGACTTGTCGCCGCGTGCGGCATGTTCGGCATCCACATCGAAGCTCAACTGGTGTTCCCACATATCGCCCAGGCCGGTGGCGAACGCGATTTCACCCCCGTGCTTGACGGCATTGCGGGCGATGTAATGCATCATGTCCCACAGGATTTCGCGGGCGTTGAATGGGAAACCGGCTTCGCGCTGGTTACGATAGCTGGCGTAGTTTTGGGTATCGGCCACGACGGCGATGGTGAAGCGGGGTGCGTGGACGGTGGGCTTCGTTTGCATAGGACTTCCGTTGAGCGGTTTGATGACTGCGTACCGGTAAATGGGGGAGACGTTTCTTGCTTGTTGTCGAACGAATGTACAGTACGGTCGGCGCGTGACATCTGTGTGACCGGTTGGTGTGATTTCTGGTTGTCATGCACTTCGGGTAATCTGATAATGTTGCTTTTCGGATGGCCTTGAGGCGCACTTTCGCCTTGCTGGATACGCGAAACGCGCGCGATAATGCAGTCCTTTGAAATCGAACGCTTGTACGGTGAGCGCGTGTGCGGAAAAATTCCGATGGCGTCACGCAAGCGAAATAGAACAGTTGTACGGATGTGAGGGGATCGGGTTGTCAGCAAGTACGGAAGGGAGGAATGGGGCCAGTGACGCTGCGGCGCAAGCCGAACGTCTGCGAGCGGCGGCCTATGAGCTGGCATGCGCGCGTGGCTTTTCCGAGTTGAGTGCGCGCAGCCTCGCGGCGGCGACTGGCGGCAGCCCGTCGGCCGTGAACTATCATTTCGGCGGTCGCGATCAATTGCTGCTCGCCGTATACGATGAAGTCGCGACACGCCTCGCCCGTGCGCGCGAAAGTGCGCTGGCGCAATGTCTGGCGACGGCGCCTTCGTGGGCGGATCTGCCCGACATGTTCACGTCGATGCTGCAACTACGATTGAGCAATGACCGGGGCGTGCTCGCGCTGCTGCTGGAACTTGAGCACGAGGTAGAGACCGGGCGCGAGCCGCAACTGCGTCCGGCGGCGCAGGCTGAGGTCGAACTCGAATGGGTGTTCTGGTTCGAACTTGCCAAGCGCTTTGGTGTGTCGGACGGTGCGGCGGATGTCTGGGCGGCACTCGGCTTGGGTTTGACCGGGCTGCTTCTGTGCGAGACGGATCCGGGCGTGCGTTCCGCATGGATTTCTGCACCGGCCACGCGCCTGCATCGACGCATGACCGGGCAGTCGGTCACGTTGCTGCCGGTGCGTGGGCCAACGGCCATGGCGGGTGTCGAAGCGATTGCGCGGCGTCTGCCGCAGTCCAACGAGACTGCGCAGAAAATTCTTGATGCCGCGTTAGCGACCATTGCCAAGAAGGGCGCCGACCGCCTCGTACAACGCGAGATTGCGTCGATTGTCGGCGTATCGCTGGCGTCGGTGACCTACTTTTTCCGTACCAAACACGACTTGATCTTCGCGGCGTTCGCTGAGTTGTGTCGCCGCACGCAAACGCAAGTGGAGGAGTTCGAGCGCATGAGGGGCGCAGAAGCGTCGCTGGCGGCGCTGGCCGACCGCGATACCTTTTCGAGCTTCGCGGCAATGGGGGCGCTGCTTCGTGCAGCGGCCCGCGATGAATCGCTGGCGCCTATTGCGCGCGACATTCGTCAAATGCGAGGGATCGGGTC
Source organism: Pandoraea sp. (assembly GCA_031291335.1). Classification (GTDB taxonomy): domain Bacteria; phylum Pseudomonadota; class Gammaproteobacteria; order Burkholderiales; family Burkholderiaceae; genus Pandoraea. The sequence goes on from JARLJF010000083.1 coordinate 28,720, forward strand.
GTACGGGATGCTGAGCAAGCGCGGCATCAGCGCGGACTGGCTCGACGCGTTCATATGGGGCGTGATGATGAGCGGGAAGTACCGACCGCTGCAGTTCCTTGATCCGGCCGACATCAAGGCGAAGCTGTTTGACTTCTCCACGGCAAGGATTGGGATGGTGTTCGACGGCGCATCTTCAGTGCACGAGCGCCGCTAACGGGCTGCCCCGGAGCGTGTGGTGGCCTTTCCGTGCTGCCGGACGGGTTCCTGACTCGTCATGCGCTGCTTGAACCGAACTGGGGCAAGACGGGCCAAGACCCGTAGGTGCTGAGCGTCGGCGGTGCGCGGCGCTGATTGGGCGTGCCTGCGTCGTGATTCGTGTCCACTACGTTAGGAACGTTCACAAATCATTATCTATTGGCTGCCGTTGGCGCCAGTTTGGGGAGATTTCCCACTAATTTCCGCTTGTCCGACCCGTAGACTGCGTCGTTTCCGAATTTGTTTTTCGAGCGATGTCTTTCTCTTCTCCTTCCTCCAAGCGCACGTGCGCCGCGTTGGTCGGCGGCGCGCGAGGTCGGTTGGGGCAGGGTGAAGGTCGCCTTTTCCACTGGCCCCGCTGGCCTGCCGTGTGTGTCTGGCTGTGCATGACCGTGTCGCTTCCCGCGATGGCCGCGTTGGGCGACGCGGATGATGCGCTGCGCCTGCACCCGCGCCTCACGCCCTCATTCGTGTTCACCGACATCACGTCGCCTGCCTCGGTTGCGGCTTCGTTACCCGTAAGCGGTGTGACGCTGCGCCCCTCCGTCTGTAGCAAGGTGACGCCGCTTTATCCGATGTCGATGGCGGCCGGCGCGGTACGCTGCCACACGATGGCGCACATGCCGCGAGCGACCAATTTGACGTCCGCGCCGAGACTGACCGCGCGTGTCTCGAAGTCGCTCGTCATGCCCGTGACCTACTCACGCGTCTCGTCCGATTACGGCACGCGCTATCACCCGGTGCGACGCGTGAGACACACGCACACCGGCATCGATCTTGTCGCGCCTCACGGTGCGCCGGTGCGCGTGGTGGCCGAGGGCGTCGTGAAGACGATCGGCTATGAGCGGCGGGGATTCGGCCGCTACGTCGTGATTGAGCATCGCTATGACAGTGAGACGATTTACGCTCACTTGTCGGCCACCGCGCGCGGGCTGCGCGTCGGCGATACGGTCGCCGCCGGCGAGTTGATTGGCGCCGTCGGCAAGACGGGCATGGTGACCGGGGCGCATCTGCATTTCGAACTTCGCCGTCGCGGCGTGCCGGCCGATCCGCGCCCGCTGCTGCGTCGTACGACGAACGCAGGCGAGGCGCAAGCGCTCACCGGCAGCGGATGCGCGGGGGCGCTCGACGGCCCGACGTCGTGCACCTCGCCGGGCAGGACCGGGGGCACCGACCGCTGGCATTATTCGCCGCTCTGACGCCTACATCGACGCCCGGCATCCGGGAATAAAACGACACACCCGCCGGTATTACGGATAACGGCGTTCCCGAACCCCCGTCATGGTGACGGGCCGGGTAGCGCACATATCGCGCGGAGGTGTGTCATGAGTCGCAACGAGGAAGACAAGCCGGACGTCAAATCTGACGATGCCGGCCCGATCCCCCAGGGTGAGCCGTCAATGTCGCGTCGCAGGGCGATGGCCTGCCTTGCGTGGGCAGGCGCCGGCATTCTGTGGACGCTCGACGGTGGCGTGCCGCGCGGCGTGTCGCTGGGGGCAACGGCTACCGCTGCCGAGATGTCAGCCGGTCAAGCATTGACGTTCGTGCAGATCAGCGACAGCCACATCGGCTTCAACAAGGCGCCCAACCCCGATCCCGCTGCGACGTTGCAATCCGCCATCGAGCGCATTCGGGGGGCATCCGCACGCCCCGCCTTCATGCTCCATACCGGCGACGTGAGCCACCTGTCGCGTCCCGAGGAATTCGACATCGCGCAACAGATCGTAAACGGCGCCGGTCTGGAGACTCGCTACGTGCCCGGCGAACACGACGTGATCGGCGACGACGGTCGCGCATTCTTCGCGCGCTTTTCCCCGGATACCAAAGGCCTTGGCTGGTATAGCTTCGATCAACGGGGTGTGCATTTCGTCGCACTCGTCAACGTACTCAATCTGAAGGCCGGCGGCATGGGGTATCTCGGCGACGCACAACTCGCGTGGCTCGCCGCCGACCTCAAGGGCCGCTCGCACAGCACCCCGCTCGTCGTGTTCACGCACATGCCGCTATGGTCGGTCTATCCCGCCTGGGGATGGGGTACCGACGACGGCGATCGCGCGCTGGCCTTGCTTCGGCCGTTCGGTTCGGTCACGGTGCTCAACGGGCACATCCATCAGGTCTTGCAGAAAGTGGAGGGCAACGTTCGCATGCAGACCGCGATGTCGACCGCGTTCCCACAGGCGGCTCCGGGAGAGGGGCCCGGCCCGGGGCCGTTGAAAGTCGACCCTTCGCAACTGCGGCAGACGCTCGGCATTCGTCGCATCGACTTCACGACACTCGACGGTGCGCCGCTGCTAGGCGACACCACGCTGGCGTCCTGACATCGTCTACTTCCGGAGCCCTCCCATGAAATCACTGCTGATGGATGCGCGCGGCACGCAGCGGCGCGTATGGCTAAGTCGCTGTGCCATGGCAGCCGCAGGCATGCTCACGCTGACGCTGCCCGCGCTCGTGAATGCGGCCGACGCCGATACCGTCCACATCGACAACTTCACCTTCTCGCCCGCGACGCTCACTGTCCATGCCGGCGCGCGCGTGACCTGGACCAACCGCGACGACGAGCCGCATACCGTCACCAGTTCGGGCAGCCCGCGGGCGTTTGCTTCGGGAGCGCTCGACACCGGCGGCTCGTTCGCCTTCACGTTCGACAAGCCGGGAACGTATCCGTATTACTGCGCGATTCATCCGCACATGACCGGCGTGATCGTCGTGAAATAGCAATCCGACATGGCAGATGTGATTCAATGGGCGCATCGACGCCGCGATGGCGGCGTCAGACTGATTCACTCGGGCATTGCGTTGCCCGTCCTCGGGAGACCCCGGTGACCGACGCTGAAAAACCCGGCGCGCAAGCGTCAGGACGGTTTGAAGCACTGGCTTTGCCGCACCTCGATGCGGCGTACAACCTCGCGCGCTGGCTGTCGGGGAGTGCGAGCGATGCCGACGACATCGTGCAGGAAGCCTACCTGCGCGCGTTACGCTTCTTCGACGGCTTTCGTGGCGAGAACGCACGCGCGTGGCTGCTGGCCATCGTGCGCAATACCTGGCTGACGGAGTGGCGTCGCCGTTCCGATGCTGCGGATGGCACACCGTTCGATGAAACCACACACGGCCTGCATGGCGACGCGAGTCTGCCGGGTTGGGACGATACGTCGCCCGGCGATCCCGAGATGCTCGCAGTGCGCCGAGACGAATGCGCGCTCGTGCGCGACGCGCTGGCAACATTGCCGGTCGTATTCCGGGAGGTACTGGTGTTGCGCGAGATGGAGGACCTGAGCTACCGGGAAATCGAAACGATCGTCGGTGTGCCGGCCGGTACGGTCATGTCGCGTCTGGCCCGTGGCAGGCAGATGCTGGCGGCCGCCGTGCGCGCCGCACAGGACGCCGCGCATACGAACACCACCGCCACGTCGGCAGCGCCATCGGCGCAGATCACACGTCTCACACGTCTGCCGCTGGACGGCACCACTCGGGGAGGACGCGATGAATAAGCCTGACGATCCCAACGACACGAACCCCACGACGCAGGGCGTGAGCATCGCGCCATCCGCCGCGCAAAGCGAAGCCTCTACGCTGGGCAAGATGCTGCGCGATGGCTCATTGCGTCACGATGCGCCGCAGTCACTGCGCGAGCGCTTGCGCGACGAGTTGGCGCATGCCGAACGTCATGCGAGTCCTGCGGCCGACGAGGGCAACGGCACGCCGGCATCGCCGCCGCCTGAAGTCAAACCCGACGCCAGGCCGCCCAAGGCCGGCAGACCCGACAAGCGGCCGGAGGCGGCGTGGGGTCTCAGCCTGGCGCCGTGGCTGTTCGGCGGGGCAGGCGGCGCGATCCTCGGCGGACTGGCGGTGGCGATGGCGTTGCTGGTGGCGCGTCCGCCTGCACCGCCGCAAGACACACCGGAAGCACAGACGACGACCGGCCTGCAACCTCAGGAGATCGTGGCAAGCCATGTGCGTGCGCTGCTGTCGCAGCATCCCATCGACGTGATTTCGACCGATCAGCACACCGTCAAGCCGTGGTTCAACGGACGCATCGATTACGCGCCGCCTGTCATCGATCTGTCGGCCAAGGGCTTCCCGCTCGAAGGGGGGCGACTCGACTACGTCGGCGGACGCACTGTCGCCGTTCTCGTCTACCGGACGGACAAGCATCCGATCGATCTCTATGTGTTCCCTGCGCGCGATAAGGGCGCGGCCGCACCGACGATTACCGGGGCCGATGGATATGCGATCGCGCGCTGGCGGCGCGGCGGCATGACGTACTGGGCGATCACCGATGCGGAGGCGTCGCATCTGCGCGTGTTTGTCGAGGCATTGCAGGCGGCGACCTGATATCGTGACGGCTATTGTCCGATAGCCCCCATGGAGTCCGTCATGCCGCAAGTTCCGTCGTCGAATGCCCCGGTGAATCCCGCGTGGCAAGCCTCGCAATACGTCAAGTTCGAAGACGAGCGCACGCGTCCCGTGCGCGATCTGGTGGCCGCGATTCCGCCCCAGGCCGAGCGCGACGTCGTGCGCGTGGTCGACATCGGCTGCGGTCCTGGCAATTCCACGGAAGTTCTCGCCGCGCATTATGCGCAGGCCGAAGTGCTCGGGCTGGATAGCTCGCAGGACATGGTCGATGCCGCGCGCGCACGCTTGCCGCAATTTCACTTTGACGTCGCAGATTTGGCGAGTTGGCAGGATGGCCCGTTCGACGTGATCCTCGCCAATGCGGTACTGCAATGGTTGCCCGATCACGAGACGTTGTACCCGCGACTGGTCGACTGTCTCGCGCCCGGCGGTTCGCTGGCCGTGCAGACACCGGACAATCTCGATGAGCCCGCGCATCAACTGATGCGCGAAGTGGCGGCCGATCCGCGTTGGGCATCGACGCTCAAAGGGGTAGAACGCACAGCGCGGCATGGTGCAACGTTCTACTACCCGCTGCTGCGTGCGCTGTGCTCGCGCGTCGACATCTGGCGCACGACCTACTATCACCCGCTCGCGGGCGGTGCTCCGGCGGTCGTGGAATGGTTCAAGGGCAGCGCGTTGCGCCCGTTCCTCGCCAAGCTTGACGACGCGTCGCGCGAAGCGTTCCTCGCACGCTACACCGAGGAAATCGCGAAGGCTTACCCCGCGCTCGCCGACGGCACGGTATTGCTGCCATTCCCGCGACTCTTCGTGATCGCCACGCGCTGATCGAGCCAACGTGCCGTACATGCGGCACCGGCGGCGGCAAGCAGCATCGGTGCGAGGAAATCCTGATTCACGTGAGTGAATTCCAGCGCGAGCACGACCGCCGTGATCGGCATGCGCATCGACACGGCGAGAAACGCGGTGGCACCGACGAGGGCCGCCGCGCCGAGTGCTACGTCCATGCCCTCCGGCAAGCTGCCGTTCCACACGCCGCACAGCACCACGGCGAGTAAGGCGCCATTGGCCAGACCGGGTGTCAGCAAACCGCCCGCTGCGCCCGCCCGCAGACTGCTCCACGTGAAGAACACGCGCAGCACGAGCAGGGCGAACGCGAGCGCCGTGACCAATTCACCGTTGAACGCCAGCGACGCAGGCCCCTTGCCGTTGCCGGGCAACTGCGGATACCACGCAATGACCAACCCCAGCAGCATGAAGTTCGCCAGTGCGAAGACCGGCGCGCGCCAGTCGCGCGGGGCGCTCAATCGTGCGCTTTCCGTCAAGCGCGCATAGCCCCAGGCGGCGACACCGACGAGCGGTCCGCAAACAAGCGCCCAACCGACGAGCGGTGCGGTGACATCGAACACGGGCACCGTGTATTGCTGCTCTGCGCCCATGCCGATCCATGCCACGGCCGCCGCGATGGCCGACGTCGCGAATGCCGGCAGGACCGCACGCAAGGCGAACGTTCCAAGAAGGACTTCGAGGACAAAGATCGCGCCGCCAAGCGGCACGTTGTAGACGGCTGCCAACCCGGCACCTGCACCGCAGGCGACCAGCGTCCGGCATTGCTCCGTCGAGAGTCCGGCGCGGCGCGCCAGTTGATCCGCTACGAGCGCGCCGAACTCACGCGGTGCGACTTCGCGTCCGAGCGGCGAGCCGAGGGCGACCGTCACGATTTGAAGCAACGCATGCGCCAGCGTACTGCCGAGCGGCATGCGACGCCCCTTGGCCACGGCTTCCTTGATCGAGACGAGCTTCGCGCCGTATCGATAGACCGCGAACCAGCCGAGTCCCGCGACAACGCCGCAGATCGTGAGAACGGCAAAGCGCCGTTCCGGCGATGCGGCGCTCACGCCACTCAGGAAACTCTCTGCACCGAAGACCTGATCCGTCGCATAGCCGAACGCCACGTGCTGGATGGCATGGAGCAGGGCGGCGAGCAAGGTGCCGCCCACCCCCGCACCGATCCCGGTGAGGATCGTCACGACCGCGAGCGTGGCGAGCGGCGCGGCGCGCACATCGTCCGCCGACACCGGTGCTGGTTCACGTGAGGTCGATGCGGCTCCCGGGAGCGCAGTCGTTGCCTGTGTCGCGGTGTGAGGAGGGACTTGCCTGGTGTTCATGATGCTGCGCCTTCGGCCGGAAACTGAGGGAATACCCGGAGTTTATGGCGCAACGCAGCATAAGAGAAATGAATGTTACGTTGTAATTTATGATTATTTCGTATGTATTTCGATGTCGAGATCGGGGCCGTCGATCGGCAGGTGCAACACGGCGCGAAGCCCGCCACCGGGCCGGTTCGAGAGCATCAGGGCGCCATCGTGGGCCTGCGCAATGGTGCGGGCGATGGCCAATCCGAGGCCAGCACCGTCGGGACCGCCGGGGCCCACGTCGTGTGTCTGCCCGGCGGGCTGACGATGCACCCCGGTGCGAACGAACGGTTCGACGGCGGCGGACAGTTCGGCTTCGGGAATGCCCGGGCCGCGGTCTTCCACGATGATGTCCAGATGCGTGCCTTGTGCTGACAGATGTGCGCAGAGCCGGCATCCCCCTGCGTAGCGCAAGGCGTTGTCGACAAGGTTCTGCACGCAGCGACGCAGCGTACGCGGATAGCCGCGCACCGTGCCGCCGGCGCTGGGTTCGCGCACGCGCACGTCGCCGCCCGTTTCGCGGGCATCTTCTGCCACCGCGTGCAGCAGGGCATCGATATCGACGTCGCGCAACGGCTCGCCGCTGGGCACGCCACGCACATGATCGAGCGACGCCGCGATCATGGCTTCCATCTCCATCAGATCCTGACGAAAGCGTTCTCTCTGTGCGGCGTCGCCAAGCGTTTCCGCGCGCAGTCGCAGCCGCGTGAGCGGCGAGCGCAAGTCGTGTGAAACGGCGGCGAGAAACGCGGTGCGCGCCTGCATCGCCTCGATCAGGCGGCGCTGCATGGCGTTGAACGTATGCGCCGCACGACGCACCTCGACCGGGCCGGTCTCGTCGAGCGGCGGGCTGTGAATGTCGCGGCCGAGCCGGTCGGCGGCGGCAGACAGGCGCGCCAGCGGCCGCAGCGCGATACGCACGGCAATCACGGCGATCAGGATCACCGCAAGAATGCGCATCAGGTAGATGCGGACGAAGTAGTCGGCAAACGCCGCGCCGGGGCGCAGATCGAGCCCGGCCTGACCGGCCACGACAGCCACTGACAGCCATTGCCCGTCTTGCAGGCGGACGTCGGCGCTCAGATGCGCCGTGGGTGCATGCGCACGTAGCAGTGTGGCGAGCGTGAGCGGCTCCCCCGTGTCGTCATACAGCACCACGGGATGCGCGACGAATGGGTGTGTGGCACCGAGTTGCGACGAGAGCACGCTGTCGAAGAGATCGTCGGAGAAGTGCGACATGCGCTGCGCCGGCGCAGGGGCGTCGATGGCCCGCACATCGACGCCGGTGGCGCGCAGGCGTTGTACGAGCGAGGCGCGTTCGGCCAGCGGCACGACGTCGAAGAGTTTGACGGCGTCGGCGATGCGCGCGCCGCCGGTGCGCACCGGCACCTCGGCCACACGGCCGTAGCGGGCGTCGAACCAGACGGTGCCGGTCACGAGTTGCGTGGCGAGCATGCCGATCACGAGAATCAGCGCGAGCCGCCCGGAAAGCGTGCGCGGCCAGCCGGGATAGCGGCCGAAACGCGTGGCGGACGACGTGTCTGCCGGGCGCCGGGCGGCGGCGGGGTGGCTCGCGTCAGACACTGGAAGTCACCACGTCGGCGGTGAGCATGTAGCCCTCGTTGCGCACCGTTCGGATGAGCGGCGACGGCCGGGCGCGCGTATCGAGATGAGCGCGCAGACGGCTCACACACACGTCGATGGCGCGATCGTTCGCTGCGCCGTGGCGGCCGAACGCACAGTCGAGCAGAAAGTCGCGCGACAGCGGGCGGTGCGGATGCATGACGAGCGCCTGCAACGTGCGGTAGTCGGAGCCGCCGAGCGTAATGACGCGACCTTCCGGCGAAATGAGCTGACGCGCCAGCGTATCGAGACGCCATCCGTCGAAATCGAAGTAGGTCGCCTGCACGTGGGCCGAGTGATGCGCGTGCGAAGCGTGCTGTGTCTGCGGTGCCGCCGACCGTGTTGGCACGGTGGACGAATGCGATGGGGATCGAGGCTGCGATGCGGTATCCGGCGTCGCGGCCATCGCGACCGATGCCCCTGTTGCGTATGCACTCCCGGACGGAATGCGCGGTCCGCGTCGCAAGACCGCCTTCACCCGGGCGAGCAATTCGCGCGGATCGAACGGCTTCGGCAAGTAATCGTCCGCGCCGACTTCAAGGCCGACGATGCGGTCGAGCAACGTGCTGCGCGAAGTGAGCATGACGACCGACACGTCGCCGCGCGCGTGCAACTGGCGGCAGAGCGACAAGCCGTCCTCGCCGGGGAGCATCAGATCGAGCACGACCACGTCGGCGGGGTGTGCGGCGAGCTGCGCCCACATCTGGGTGCCGTCGGCGGCGGTGGCGACATCGAAACCCGACTCGCGCAAGTAAGCCGAGAGCAGGTCGCGAATCTGCGGATCGTCGTCGACGACCAGAAGTCGGGCAGCAGCGCGCACGGGGGAGAGAGAAGGGGACGACATCACGACGACATTCCAAAGAACGGGAGTCTACCGGCGAGCGCATGCCTTGCGCCCGTCGCCCATATACCGATACACGCCAATACAAACCAATACATATCGAAATTCCGTCAACACGAAGCCAACACACCGCAGCGCTACATTTTAATGGAAATGAGAATGGTTCTTGATTCAACGCTAGGTGTCATGAATATGCGGATGTTTTTCCTTGAAATGGCCAACGTGACGTATCGACGCATCGCGCGCCGATCTTCGTGGGCTGGAATCGTCAGGCGCACCGTGTGCGCCGCAACGGTGGCAATGTCGACGGTGCTGACAGGGGCGCTGCCTGCCCACGCAGGCGAGACCGTGACCGACATGGCCGGGCGGCAGGTCACGCTGCCCGATCACGTCGACCGGATTCTGCTGGGCGAGGGGCGCTTGCTCTATGCGGTGGCGTTGCTCGAAGGCAAGCAGCCGCTCGCACGTATCGTCGGTTGGCAGGGCGAGCTGCAATCGCTCGACCCGCAGACGTGGCAGCAATATGAAAAGGTCTTCCCGAAGATCGACACCATTCCGAAGATTGGCCAATCGTCGGAAGCGACGGTCAGTGCCGAGAAGGCACTCGCGCTCAAGCCGGACCTCGCGATCTTCAGCATCGGTGGTCATGGGCCGGGGCGTCACAACGCGCTCGTAAAAGAGTTTGCGGCGGCGGGCGTGCCGGTGATTTTCGTCGATTTCCGTCAGAAGCCCCTCGAGGATACCGCCCCGAGTCTGCGTCTGATGGGCCGGGCGATGCATCGTGAAGCGCAGGCAGAAGCCTACATTTCGCTGTACGAATCGCATCTGAAGGCCGTGCGCGACGTTGTCGCGACCATCCCGACGAACGCGCGCCCCAAGGTGTTCGTGCAAATGCTCGCCGGCGTCTGGCCCGGTTGCTGCCACACGGTCGGCAACGGCAACATCGGCGAATTCGTGGACGCCGCAGGCGGTGTGAACATCGCGCGCGACTTGTTGCCAGGCGTGATCGGCGACCTGAATATCGAGCACGTGATCGCGTCGCAGCCGGACGTCTATATCGCGACGGGCACCCGTGGCAACGCGAACCAATTGCGTATCCATGTCGGCGCGCTGACGTCGGCGAAGGACGCCCGCGATTCGCTCAACGCCTTCGTGAAGACGCCCGGTATTGCCTCGATCAAGGCGGTGCGCGAAGGTCGTACCCACGGTCTGTGGCACAACTTCTACGACTCGCCGTACAACATCGTGGCCGTGGAAGCGATGCTCAACTGGTTCTATCCGGGCCGCTTCCCGCAGATCGACGCCAACGCCACGTTTACCGAGATTCACAAGCGTTTCCTGGCGGTGCCGTATAGCGGCACGTACTGGACTGACGGAGACAAGCCGTGAGTCTTGCCGCAGACATGACGCATGCGCCGGCGCGGCCGATGCCATCGGCACGACTCGCCGCCGAAGACGCCCTGCAAGCCGATGTCGCGAGCGGATATCGGAAGCTCAATCTGCGGCGGGCCGCGTGGCTGCTTGCGCTCGCGGCGTTGATTGCCTTTGCGCTCGCGATGGATTTCACCCACGGCCCGTCGGCCCTCGGGTGGCGCGATCTGTGGCGCACGTTGGTGTCACCCGCCACCGCGAGTCCGGACGCGCAGGTCATCGTCTGGCAGATTCGTCTGCCGTATGCGCTCATGGCGGTGCTCGTCGGCGGCTCGCTCGGGCTGGCGGGCGGCGAGATGCAGACCATTCTCGACAACCCGCTCGCGAGCCCCTACACGCTGGGCGTGTCGGCCGCAGCGGCCTTCGGGGCGGCGCTCGCGATTGTGCTGAATCTGCACGTGCCGGGCGTGCCCGACGTGTGGGTCGTGCCGGTCAATGCATTCATCTTCGCGCTGATCTCCGCGCTCGTGCTCGACGGGGTGGCGCGCTGGCGCGGACTGCCGACCTCCGGCGTGGTGCTCATGGGCATTGCGCTGGTGTTCGTGTTCCACGCCCTCGTCTCGCTCATGCAGTTCGTGGCGACCGAAGACGCCTTGCAAGGGCTTGTCTTCTGGACACTGGGCAGTCTCACGCGAAGCGACTGGACACAGGTCCGCGTGCTTGCCGTGGTGCTCGCTGTCATGGGGATTTTCGCGTGGCGCCAGTCGTGGGCCATGACGGCGCTGCGTCTCGGCGAAGATCGCGCGGCGAGCTTCGGTATTCGTGTGGGCCGGCTGCGGCTCACGACGCTCATGCGCGTGTCGCTGCTCTCTGCACTCACGGTGTCGTTTGTGGGCACCATCGGTTTCGTCGGGCTGGTCGCACCTCACATCGCGCGGGGTCTGTTCGGCGAAGACCACCGCTTTTACCTGCCCGGATGCGTGATCGTGGGGGCGTTGGTGATGTCGCTTGCGTCGATTGCGTCGAAGACGTTGCTACCCGGTGTGATCATCCCGGTGGGGATCGTCACGGCGCTGGTGGGGATTCCTTTCTTCCTGGTGATCGTCGTGCGCTCGAGCGGGAGGTCGCTGTGACTCTGGCCACCCACGCCGTGGGCCATACCGTGGCACTGAGCGCAAAGCACATCGACGTGACGCTCGGACGGCGGCACATTCTGCATGATGTGTCGTTGCCGCCGCTAGTCGCCGGGACGGTGACGGCACTGCTCGGCCCGAACGGATCGGGCAAGTCGACGCTGCTGCGTACGCTCGCCGGGCTGGTGGCCGGTCGGGGTGAGGTGACGTTTGGTGACGAGGTGCTGCATCGCTGCACCGGCCGCGCCCCGGCACGCGACGTCGTCTATCTGCCGCAAGCGTTGCCCACTGGCGTTCATCTTCGCGTGCTTGAGTCGGTGCTTGCCGCCGGCCACGGGGCGCGACACGCCGCCCGAGACTCGGTCAGCGCGATGGCGCCGACACCTGCCGTGGTCATGGCGCTGCTCACGCAGTTGGGCATCGAGTCGCTTGCCATGCGCTTTCTTGACGAACTCTCCGGTGGCCAGCGTCAACTGGTCGGGCTGGCGCAGGCGCTCATCCGTGCCCCGCGCATTCTGCTGCTCGACGAACCCCTCTCGGCGCTCGACCTGCATCATCAGTTCCAGGTCATGCGGCTGATCGCGCGTGAGACGGCGGCGCGCCAGATGCTCACCGTCGTGGTCATGCACGACTTGTCGATTGCCATGCGCCACGCCGGTGCCGCTGTGCTGCTGCGCGATGGCCGCGTGGTGGCCGAGGGGCCTGTCAACGACGTTGTGACCGCCGACGCCATTGCGCAAGTCTTCGACGTGCAGGCCCGGGTGGAGCGTTGCTCGCGCGGCTTGCCGCAACTGATCGTGGACGACGTCGTGACACCCGTCTAGACGCCGTTCCTTCACGACGCGGCCCGCCGGTCATTTGCTCCGGCGCGCTCAGCCAGATCGCCACGCCCGGCCGCGTCGTTTTTTCCTTGTTGTCCAAGTCAGTCCGAACGCTCCGGCGGTGTCGCGCACACCCCGGCGCGCGAAGACGCTTTTTGTCTATTCATCACATAACGCACAACACCAGATGAAGCACCTGAATTCGATGGATCTCGCTCCAAAGGCCGTGGCACCTGCCGGGCATGTCATCTCTGCCGCGTTGTCGCTGGGGGCGGCAACGGCCCTGCCGTCACGCCACGCACGCTTGCATCTGAACACGCGGCTGACGCTCGCCGCTGCGCTCGCGGCAGCGTCGTTACATGCGGTGGCGCAAACGGCACCGGCACCGGCGCCGGTAGCCTCTGCGACCACTAACAGCGCCACGCCGGCAGCGTCTGCGGCAACCGGTGGCGTCGTGCTTCCGGCCACGTCGGTCACGGCGACAGTCGATGCCCCCTACAAAGCCGAGACCGTGTCGTCGTCGAAGTACACCGCGCCGCTGCGCGACATTCCGCAGAGCATCACGGTGGTGCCCAAGGCCGTGCTCGACGAGCAGAACGCACAGTCGCTCCAGGAGATTCTCAAGAACGTGCCGGGCATCACGTTCATGTCGGGCGAGGGCAATCTGGGCTGGGGCGACTTGTTTTCGATTCGTGGCTTCTCGGGCGAGCAGAGCATGACCATCGACGGCGTGCGCGACGCCGGGCTGTCCAGCCGCAACGATACGTTCGATCTCGATCGTGTCGAGGTTTACAAGGGCACAGGCTCGGTCGAATCGGGCGTCGCTGCACTAGGCGGTTCGGTCAATCTCGTGACGAAGGAAGCCGAACTCGGCAGCTTCTACCGCTCGTCTTTCGGGTTGGGCAGCGATAGTTATCGTCGCTGGACTGCCGACCTGAACCAGCAGTTGGGCGATTCGACGGCGCTGCGTCTGAACCTGATGACGCATCACAACGGCGTGGCAGGACGCGATGAAGTGAAGAACGACCGCTACGGCATTGCCGCATCGCTCGGCTTGGGACTCGGCACGAGCACGCGCGTGTACCTTGACGTCTTCCATCAGAAGGACAACAACGTGCCGGATACGGGCCTGCCGATCCAGCGCGGCACCGGCGGCCAATTGATGCCGGGCGTGCAGACCGGCAACTGGTACGGCGCGTCGGGCATCTACACGCAGCAAACCGAAAGCACGTCGCTCTCCGGGCGCGTCGAGCATGACTTCAACGACACCACGCGCATTCGCAGCCAGTTGCGCTGGCAGCAGACGGACAACTTCTCAGTGCTCTCGCCTGCGCGCTTCTTCGCGGCGAACGCGAACGGCAGCAAAACGTGCACCGGCACGCGTTGTGCGACGCTCGGTTACACGGGCGTGGGGCCGTTGTCGAACATCGGGGGTGTCAATGCGTACACCGGCTATGGACTCACATCGGCCCCGTACGGCATTCTGCGCGGCAGCAACTTCGGTAATTCCACGCGCTACCAGATACTCGACAACCAGACGGATCTGCGCTTTTCCGCGAACACAGGGCCGTTCAAGCACGATGTGGTGACCGGCTTCGAGTTGTATCGCGAGACGTACCGCGGGCTGCCGCGCGCGGCGTACGTACCGGCGGGCGACATGTTTTTCAACATGGCGAATCCGTCCAACGCGTTTGCAGGCACCTGGTCGATGGAAGGGACGAACCAGTCGCGCTCGGTCGTGAATGATGCGGCGCTCTTCGCAAGCGACACGGTCACGCTGTCGAAGCACTGGCAGGTGCTGGCGTCGCTGCGCTATGACCGCTGGCGTGCAGAGACCACCGCGCCCAGCGGCGCAACGCTCACCTCAAGTACCGATGGCGCCTGGAGCGGCCGGGTGGGCGTTGTCTACAAGCCGGTGGAGCCGGGCAGCCTCTATGCGTCCTACAGCCGGGCGACGCAGCCGACGGCCATCGGTGCGAGCACGAACAACCTGATCTACGGCACGGCGTCGACCAACAACTACACCCCGGCGACTTCGCAGACGTATGAACTCGGCACGAAGTGGGATCTGGCAGGTGGTGCGCTCGGCCTGACCGCGGCGCTGTTCCGCACGGAACTGAGCAATTCGTGGCAATACACGAGCGACGATACGTCGCCGGTGCGTGCATTGCCGGCCAAACGGGTCGACGGTATCGAACTCGGTCTGCAGGGCAACATTACGGACAAGTGGTCGATCTTCGCCGGTATCACGCGGATGAAGAGCCGCATCACCAAGGGGGCGAACGAAGGCGCCGAAGCCGCCAACGTGCCGGACTGGAGCGGGTCGCTGTGGACCTCGTACAAGGTCACGCCGGACCTCGCGCTCAGCTACGGCGTGCAGTACGTGGGGCACCGCCGCTACACCGACAACGCCTATGTCGGCGGGCAAAACAACAACAGCAGCTATGCGTCGGGCCCGTCCGGTGTGAACGCGATCTATGTGCAGGATGGCGAGAAAGCGCCGAGCTACTGGGTGCATAACCTGGCGGCGCGCTACCGCGTGAACCGTCATGTGCATGTGAACCTGAATCTGAACAACGTGTTCAACAAGTTTTACTACGCGCAGATCGGGGCCTCGCTCGATGGCTTCCAGCTCTACGGCGTGCCGGGTGCCGGGCGTACGGTGACGGTCAGCGCCGACATCGCGTTCTGAGGGCAGGGACAGCATCATGATGATCGAGATTCCGGGCGTGTTCAGTCGCGACGAAGCGCGTGCGCTATGTGAGCAGTTGCAGGCGCAAGCGTGGGTGGACGGCAAGGCGACGGCAGGCATGCAGTCAGCGCAGGCGAAGGAAAACCGGCAACTCGCCGAAGACGATCCGTGGGCGCGCCGTCTGGGCGAGGAAATCCTGCGACGTCTGTCGCAGGACGCCGTGTTCATGTCGGCCGCGTTGCCGCGTCGGATTTATCCACCGCTCTTCAATCGCTACGAAGGCGGCGAGGCGTTTGGCTATCACGTCGACAATGCGGTGCGCGGTATCAAGGGCGTGCGCGAACGGGTGCGCACGGACCTGTCTGCCACGCTCTTTCTGGCCGAGCCGGACAGCTACGACGGTGGCGAACTTGTCGTGCGCGACAGCTTCGGCGAGCGCGCCGTCAAGCTGCCGGCCGGTCACATGGTGCTGTACCCCGGGACGAGCGTGCACAAGGTCAACCCGGTCACCCGGGGCGTGCGGCTGGCGTCGTTCTTCTGGATCGAAAGTCTGATTCGTGACGACGCGCAGCGAAGCGTGCTGTTCGACATGGACGTCGCGATTCAGCGTTTGACGCAGCACGGGGCCGACAGCGAGTCGCTGGTGCAGTTGACCGGCAGCTATCACAACCTTCTGCGGATGTGGGCTGACGTGTAGCCCGGCGAGGGCGGGACAGCGGCAGGGTGACAGGATGGAGAGCGGTCGCCCGGTGTAAAGTAGCGGGCATGGATGCCCTGTACCAACCCATTCAGCCGTTCCGCAATGCCCCCTTGTACTGGCGCTCGACGCTCGTGCCTGGTGGTGACATGCTCACGGCCGAATACAACGACCACACCTTTGCGCCGCACTGGCACGACGGGTACACGTTCGCGTGTATCGTCGAGGGCGCCGAACGCTATGCCTACCGGGGCGGCGAACATGTGGCAGACGCCGGGTCGGTCGCCGTCATTCATCCCGGCGAAGTCCATACCGGCGCGCGCGAAACCGACTTCGGGTGGCGCTACCGGGTGTTCTATCTGCCGGTCAGCTTCGTGCAGGGGGTGCAGCGTCAGTTGAGCCATCCGTTGCCGGGGCTGGTGTCACCCGACGATGCCTTGCCGTGGTTTGGCGAAGACGTCATTTACGACAGTCAGGCCATGCAGCGGCTGATCGCTGCGCATCGACTGTTACAGACCGGTGCCGACCCGCTGATGGCGGAGAGTGTCTTGATCGAAGCTGTGTCGATGATGTTGATTCGTCACGCGCAGGCGCACTTGCCGCAGACACCGGTGCATCGTGATGCGGTGCGCGTCGAGACGATGAAGGCGCGACTCTCGGCCGATCTCACCGAACCGTTGTCGTTGACGGCGCTGGCCGAGGCGGTCGATCTTTCGCCATTTCACGCGGCACGGCTGTTCTCACGCGAGACGGGCCTCGCGCCGCACGCGTGGCGCAATCAGTTACGTCTGGTGCGGGCGTTGCCCGCCTTGCGCGCCGGGGCATCGGCGACCGACGTCGCCGTGGCGCAAGGCTTCAACGATCTGTCGCACTTCACCCGTTACTTCCGGCGCGCGTTCGGCGTGTCGCCCGGGAAGTGGAGCGTGCGGCCGGGGGAATAGTTTCGACGCTCGGGGCGCTGGCAGCCTCGTGCACCCACGTCAGAAAGTCCCGTAACGGCCGTGACTTGTCGGCGTCACGCGGCACCAGTGTGACGTACGTCGCACCGTCCACCTGAATCTCCGGAAAGGGCATGGCCAGACGGCCGGCGGCCAGTTCGCGATCGAGCGTGGGCGTGCAGCCGATCCCTAATCCCAGTCCGTCGATCACTGCCTGCAAGCTCACGTGATAGTGGTCGAAGCGATGAAACCGCACTGGCCGCAACGCGGGCACCCCGGCAGCGCTCAGCCACTCTTCCCATGCGCCCACGCGCGTCTGTGTTGCCACGAAGGCGTGTTTCGCCAGATCCTTCAGGCGGCGCAGCGGCAACGTCTCCAACAGCGAGGGCGCTGCGATGACGCTGGCGCGTTCGACGAACAGCACCGATTTTTCATAGGGCTGCCATTCGGGACGCGGCGGGGGATCGCGCCGGATCGCAACGTCGAATCCGCCGCGAAACGCCGGGTCGGCGCTGCTCGATGTCGTCACGACGACCTGCACGTCGGGGTGCGAGGCGTGAAACGCGGGCAGCCGTGCGATCAGCCAGTGCATGGCGAGCGTGGTCTGGGCGTTGACGCGCACGATGCGCGTTTGTGGCGCCTTGCCGAAGCGCAGGGCGGCGTCGTCAATGCGATCGAACGCGGCGCTGATCTCGGCGGCAAACGCCCGGGCATGGTCTGTCGCAACGTTGCGTTGCCCCTGCCTGACGAACAATGTCTGCCCCAGCCAATCCTCCAGCAACGCGATCTGACGGCTCACCGCCCCGTGCGTGATCGACAACTCCTGCGCGGCCGCACTGAGACTCTCCGCGCGTGCGGCGGTCTCGAAGACACGTAAAGCATGCAGCGGGGGAAGCTGACGACGCGACATCCTGAACCCTCATCGACGGAATGACCTTGGAATTGTGACTTTTTATCACAGAAGCCCGGCGAATTTGTCGATGGTGTGAGTCTTCATCATGTTTTATCGTCACGTCCACGGCTCACGCGGCGCAACGCCCTGTGAGGGAGATCGGCAAACGACGAGGCAGGCATGCTGGCAGCATTATTCGCGGGACACGTGTGGGGCATGGTGATGATCGCCGTCGTCGGGACGGCGGCGGGCGCGGTCAGCGGGGTTGTCGGCACGGGGTCATCGATGATGCTGCTCCCGGTGCTGGTCTACACCTATGGCCCGAAGCAGGCGGTGCCGATCATGGCGGTCGCGGCCATCATCGGCAATGTCTCGAAGGTAATGGCCTGGTGGCGCGAGATCGACTGGCGTGCCGTGCTGGCGTATTCGCTGCCCGGTGCACCGGCAGCCGCACTGGGCGCCCGCACCCTGTGGAGTCTGCCCGCAACCGTCGTGGACATTTCGCTGGGTCTGTTCTTCATTGCGATGGTGCCGGCACGGCACTATCTGCGTCGCAAGCAATGGCGGTTGACCCTCTGGCAGTTGGGCGCCGTGGGGGCGGTCATCGGTTTCCTGACGGGCATCGTGCTTTCCACGGGGCCGCTCAGCGTGCCGGCCTTCGCCGCGTATGGCCTGTCGGGCGGCGCCTTCCTTGGCTCGGAATCGGCCAGCTCCGTCTTGATCTACGTCGCCAAAGTGCTGATGTTCTCGGGCCTTGGCGCTTTGCCGCCAGAGGCGTGGGCCAATGGCCTGATCGTCGGTCTGACGCTGATGCTGGGCACCGTTCTCGGCAAGCGCTTCGTGCTGGGTCTGAGCCCGGCGGTCTTCCAGCGCTTGCTCGATACGATGCTCGTGGTTTCTGGCGGCGTGATGCTCAGCGCGGCATGGCGTTGACGGTCATGCGTGCTCAAGCCGGGCTGCAATCAGGTTGACCAGCAAGGCGAGGGCCATGGCGACACCGCCCACGATGAACAGCAGTGAATAGTTGCCCGACGTCGCGGCGAACAGGAACGACAGTCCGTAGGCGGCCCCGGCCTGTAGCGTCGCAAAGCTGGTCGTCGCGGTGCTCCATGCCCCCTTCTGCGAGGCGGGATGATGGGCGAGCAGTTCGTTCACGCGTCCGAGGACCAGCGTCACGATCCCCGGCGTGAATGCCCCCATCACCATGCTGGAGACGATCAGCGCGGGCATGCCGAGGCCGAGCACAGGCAGTACCACCGCACACAATTGCGCGACGTAAGCGACACGCAACGCGCGTGCGAAGCCGATGCGATCGGCGATATGCCCGACGAACACCGGTCCGACGATCGCGCCCAATCCGTACAACACCCAATAATTGGCCCCGGCGTCGAGTCCCTTGCCCAGACCGCGTGCGACATAGTCGACGAGGAAGATCATGTGCGGCACGAGCGTGACGGCATTGAGCGCGTATTCGACATACAGCGAGCGCAGCGTGAGCGGGCTGGCCGGGCGGCGGCGCGCATGGGCAGCGGTGCTGGCGATACTGGCGGGCGCACCCTCAGGCCAGCCGCGCCATGCCACGGCGGTGAGCACGAGCGAGAGCACGCCAAGCCCGATCCATGTCTGCGCGAGGCCTTGCCGCAACAACAGCGGCACGAGCGTGCCTGTCGCCGCAATGCCCAGTCCGAGACCTGCGAAGATCGCGCCGCTCACGATGCCGCGCCGCGAAGGCGCCACGTGTGCCAGCACCGAAGGGGCCGCGATCACCATCAGCACGCCGCCTGAGACGCCCGACGCGAAGCGCCAGCCGAAGAACCAGAGAAACGAAAGCGGCGATGCGCACGCGAAGAACGCCACGACCGCGAGCAGCATCATCGCGCGCAGAATCGCGACGCTCGAGGCATAACGCGCGAGGACACGTGCGCCTAGCGCGCCGATCAGATAACCACCGAGATTGGCGGCGCCCAGGTACGCGGCCGTGGCCGGGGCAAACCAGTGGGCGCCGATGATCGCGGGCAGCAGGGCGGTGTAGGCGAAGCGGGCAAAGCCGATGCCGATAAGGCTGGCGCATGCTGCGCAAAGGGTGCCGCGCCAGGGGTTGAAGGGGGCGGACGCGCTGCCGCTGAGGACTGCATTGGACATGATGACTCCGGGGGGCGCTGCGCCGCCCCCGGCTCTGGCCGGTGCGGCGCGCAAAAGCAATGGAGTCAGTGTAGGTTGCTGCGGTGCGTCAGAGAACGAACACCCCTCGGAAGTCATTCTTCCGCCCGGCGTAACAATGCTGAACGAGAATCGCGCGCCGCGAGGCTGTCATGCCACGTCGGCATGTGTGCTTCAGGCCCCGCTTGCCAGCTTGTGCACGTGCGAGAAATGCTTGCGCAGACGGGGCACCGCGAAATCGACGAAGGCCCGGACTTTGGGGACGGACAGGCGTCCTTGCGGCGTAATGACGTGAACCGGCATGGGCGGGTGTTCGTAGTTTTGCAGCACGATGCGCAGCGTGCCGTGCTCCAGTTCGTCAACGATGTGATACGTCAGCATGCGGGCCACACCGTGGCCGGCGACGACTGACGCAATCACGGTGCGGATCGAATTGGCGATCATGCGCGGCGTAAATTGCACGACCTGCGGCACCGAACCGCGTCCGGTGGCGGGAAAGCGCCACGAGTCGATTCCGAAGTACGTCATCGAGACGATCTGGTGTTTCGTGAGATCGGTGGGCGTCTCGATGGGGGCGTGCGCCGCCAGATAGACCGGCGAGGCGGCGATGATGCGCCGCACTTCGCCAACCTGCGTGGCGATCAGTGACGAGTCGGGCAGGTGTGCGACCCGTACCGCAACGTCGACACCTTCGTCGATCAGGTTCACGGGCAGATCGCTCAGTTGCAGGCGGACGATAACGTCGGGATAGCGTTCGATGAACGCGTCGGTGATCTCACGCATGAAGGTCTCGCCCGCAGCAAGCGGCACCGAAACGGTGAGCATGCCGCGCGGGGCCGAACGTTCCCCGGCCGCGATGAAGTCGGCTTCATCCAGATCGAGCAGGATACGGCGGCAGGCGTCGGCATAGCGCTCGCCCGCCGCGCTCAGTTTGAGCGTGCGGGTCGTACGGTGCAGCAGGGCGGTGCCCGTGTGGGTTTCAAGATAGGCGATGGCGCGGCTGACGGCGGCGGCCGAACGGCCGAGACGCCGGGCAGCACCGGCAAGGCTTCCTTCGTCGACGGTGGCGACGAAGACTTTCATGGCGTCGATTCTGTCCATGAGCGAGGTGGCGTGAAGGGAAGGCCGCGAGCGAACCCCGCTAAGGCCGATGGGCAAGATTACCCGCAAACCCGGCATTGCGGCGACAATGGCGTGCGGATTTCCCGCCGGAGCCAGACATCATGCTGACGGTTCATCACTTGAACAACTCCCGCTCGCAGCGCGTGCTGTGGCTGCTCGAAGAGCTGGGCGTTCCGTACGAACTGCGCCGCTACGAGCGCGATCCCAAGACCATGCTTGCCCCGCCGGAACTGCGTCAGGTGCATCCGCTGGGCAAGTCGCCGGTCGTCACGGATGACGATCTCACACTGGCGGAGTCCGGGGCGATCATCGAGTATCTCGTCGAGCGCTACGGGCAAGGTCGGCTGGTGCCGCCACGCGACACACCGGCGCGGCTGCGCTGGACTTACTGGCTGCATTACGCGGAAGGATCGGCCATGCCGCCGTTACTGCTCAAGCTCGTGGCGCTGCGTATCGCGAGCGCGCCGATGCCATTCTTCGTGCGCCCCGTGGCGCGCAAGATCAGCAGCACGCTCCAGTCGAGCTTCGTCGATCCGCAATTGAAACTGCATTTCGGCTACGTCAACGACGCGTTGACGAAGACTGGCTGGTTCGTCGGCGACAGCTTCAGCGCAGCGGATATTCAGATGAGCTTTCCCCTCGAAGCGGCGACGGCGCGTGCCGATGGGCGAGGGCAGTGGCCGGCGATCGACGATTTTCTGAAGCGCATTCATGCGCGGGATGCTTATCAGCGCGCGCTGGCGCGCGGCGGACCGTATGAACTGCTAAGCTGATCGTCCGCCAATGCAACGCTAACGCCAAAAACACCATGAAATCGCCCATCGCTTCGTGGCTTGCCATTGCCGCCGCCGTCTCGGCCATCACGACGGTTCCCGCTCACGCCGCCGAGGGCATGCCGCCTGTGCCCGGCGCGGCCATTTCCGCCGCCGGCGTCGAAGGGCTGAGTTCCTCGGCCAGTGCGGCGCCCACCGTGTCGGCGGCACAGATGGCGGCCAACAAGCAGGCCGTGCTCGCGTTCTACGAAGCTGGCCTGAACCGCAAAGATTTCGACGCGGCGCGTCAGTACCTCGGCAGTCAGTACATTCAGCACAATCCGAATGCGGCCGATGGCGTCGAGGGGTTCGGTAAGTTTCTGGACTTCCTGCGCAAGAATCAGCCGAACTCGCACAGCGATATCGTCCGCGCGTTTGCCGACGGCGACTACGTCATCCTGCATGTGCGCAAGGTGCCTCATCCGGGCGATCTGCCCATCGCCATCGTCGATATCTTCCGTCTGGACAAGGGCAAGATCGTCGAGCACTGGGATGTGTCGCAGCAGGTGCCGGCCAAGACCGTCAGCGGCAACCCGATGTTCTGATTGGGTTGGCGCCGACGTTCGTCGTGCGGGCTCACGCCGCTACGCGCTACGCTTCACGCGTCGCCGGAAAACAACCGCTTGCAGTGCTCCAGATAAGCCGCTTCGTGTTCGGCGGTGAGCTGGACTACGCTGTTCCATAGCCAGACCGGGGTGCCGATGGACTTCGATCGGTTGCGCTGCAGGTCGGCCAGCCACGCGCGGCAGGTCGGATTGTCCATCTGACGAGCGTGTGCCTGCCCGACAACGCGTCCGAGGTAGCCCGCCACCTCGGAGGCATCGTCTCGGGTGAGCGTGTCTATCTCTAGCTTCAAATCCTGCGGCAGAAGCTCACGGATCACGATTGAGCGGTCCATGAGCCGCGCCGCACGCATGCGCTCGCCAAGCGACGGCGACAGGTGGAGGGCACCCTTGACCACGCGCTCGGCATTGTCACGCGGCATGCGAACGCCGGCATAGCGCGGGGCGGCTGCCTTCACCCCTTCCTTCAGGTCCATCAGACACAGGTCGTCGCCCTGCACCACGCCGCCGTCGACATCCAGCAGGACGGCGTAACGCAGACGTCCGAGCGAGCTGCAGCCTTTGACCCAGTACGCGGCGTCGAGGACTTCGACGTGTCCGTTGCTGGGCCGCCCGCGCAGCGACGTCGCGAGACTGGCGATCACGTCGACCTGAAACAGCGCGTCGATCTCCTTCTTCTCCGTCTTGCTGAGCGGCCAGAAGCGGCGGCCTAGTGGAATCGTCGGACGAATGTCTTCAATGCGTTCCAGCGCGAGATGTTTCCATGAGCGCTTCACTGCGCGGCGCATGATGAGGTCGACGATGGCGGGGCGGGTGTTGTCCGCATTTGCCGCTTTTGCCTTACCGCGCGGCTTGCCTGCTTTCGATTTGCGCGGTGCCTCGTTGTCCGGAGCATCCTCGTCGCGCTCGAACGCCGAGGCATAGCCGAGGGTGAGCGCTTCGAGCATCTGAATGACGGTCAGGCCTGAGAGTGCCGAGCCGCGGGCGGCGCTGGCCAACGAGAGCGCCAATCGAATGAGATCGTGTACGGGATTGCCGATGACGGTCTGATCGAGGTCGCGGATCATCACGTCGACGCGGCCGTGTGCATCGGCCAACGGCCCGAGATTGCCGGTATGGCAGTCGCCGCAGATCCAGATGGCGGGGCCTTGTGGCAGGTTGACGTCAGCCTTGTCCAGCCATTCGTAAAAGCGGGCCGTGCTGCCCCGCACGTAAGCGTGAGGCGAGCGCGCCATCTTGCGCTCGCGCTCACGGGTGAGCCTGTCCAGCCGGGCTTCGGGGGTGGCCCATTGCTTCTTCTTTTCTCGCTTGCCGTTTGCCATTCGACACTCCCTGAGAGCACGCCGCGCGCCGGCGGTCTGCGCTGCCGGGCACGATGCAGTGCTCCCAGTGTCGGCCAAACGTCCGCTCAGTGGCAAGCGGCGAGTGTGCGCACGACCTCGGCAAGTGTTGTCGTGCCGCGTCGTGGCGTGCCTTCGAACGTCATCCAGCCGTCGTTGAAGCCGTCGAGCATTTGCATGCGCGGCGTGGGGTGGCGCATACCTTGTGCGTGGAACCGCGCCTCCCATTCCTCACGCGGTACGACGCGCGGTGCGACGTGACGACCGAGGGCGCGACCAAGCGCGTCGGCCAGCGCCTGCGCAGAGACCGGTTCCGGGCCGCACAACTCGACGACTCGCTTGCCTTCCCACGACTCACGCAATAATTCGGCGGCCGTGGTGCCGATGTCGGCGGTGGCGACCATCGGGATGGCGCGACCGAGCGGCGAAAGGTAGCTCTCCAATACGCCATCCGTGCGGGCACGAGCGACGTCCCACGCGGCGTTCTCCATGAACCATGCGGCGCGCAGGAACGTGACAGGCAAGGGGAGCGCACCGAGACGTTGCTCAAGCAGCGAGAGTTGCGAGAGCAGGCTGGGTTGCGTGGCGTGCGCACCGACCGTCGACAGGCAGACCACGCGCGCCGGACGCGCGGCTTGCAAGGCCTTCGCGAGTGCGGCGATGATCGCGCGCGACTCGGCAAAATCGGCCGACGGGTCGAAGTTCGGCGGCAGCAGCACGAACACCCCTTGCACCCCGGCGAAGGCCCGGGCTAGCGCGTCGGCATCGGCCATGTCGGCAAGCGCGACGTCGCAGCCACGGGCCTGCCACGCCACACTCTTGGCGGCGCTGCGCACGACGGCCCGGACGGCCTCACCCTGCGCCAGCAACGTTTGTGCGACGACTCCGCCGACTTGTCCGGTAATTCCTGTAATGGCGTACATCTTGAATCCTTGAAAAGGTGCGGTCCACACCGCGTTGGACGCCATTGTCGAGCGTTGCGCGGCATTTCTCGATAACATGAATGGCATTTGATTCATGCCGTTTTGGCATTTTGTTGGAGAGCGGGACATGACCGGATTCGACGAGCGCATGCTGAATGGCATGGGCGTATTCGTGGCGATTGTGGAGGCGGGGAGTTTCGCTGCCGCGGGCGAGCGGCTGGATATGTCGCAACCCGGCGTGAGCCGCGCGGTGTCGCGGCTCGAAGGACGTCTGGGGATTCGCCTGTTTGATCGCACCACGCGCGTGGTGTCGCTAACGGACGAAGGGCGGCGCTTCTACGCGCAAGTCACGCCGCTGCTGGCGGGGCTCGAAGACGCGGCCGCCACGGCCTCGGGCGGCGCGACGACCGTGCGCGGGCGCTTGCGTGTGAATATCGATCCGTTCTTCTCGCGGCTGATTCTCGGGCCGGGTCTCGAAGCATTTCTGGCGCAGTTCCCGATGCTGCATCTCGAATTGATCACGCGGGACAGTCTCGGCGACATGATTGCCGATGGCTTCGATCTGGCGGTGCGCTTCGGGGTGCCACCGGACTCGACGCTCGTGGCGCGCAAGCTGCTCGACACGCCAATCCTGACGGTGGCCGCGCCCGTCTACCTCAAACGTTGCGGTCGTCCGCTCAAGCCGGAAGATTTGTCAGGTGACGCACACACCTGCATCGAATTTCGCGATCCGCGAACAGGGCGTCCGTTCCCGTGGGAATTTCACCGCAAGCGCAAACGTCTCGTGGTGCCGACGAACGGAAGGCTGGTCGTCAACGATGCCGGCACGTTGCTCAGCGCGTGTCTGGCAGGCTACGGCGTCGCCCAGGTGATGGCGTTCGGTACCGAACGTTGGCGCGAGAGCGGACAACTGATCGACCTCTTTCCCGACTGGCCCGAGGAACGCTTTCCGCTCTACGCCTACCACCCGTCGCGTCATCATCCGCCCGCCAAGACGCGGGCATTTCTCGAGTTCGTCACGTTGCTCACGGCGCAGGGGGAAAGGCGTAATGACGTAACGGTGTAAATGGGTAGAGGTACCGACCCCGAACACGTGGTCAGCGTGATGCCGCGCACACGTCGGCGATTTGTTCGCGTAGCCAGCGGTGCGCGGGATCGACGTCGCGCCGGGTGTGCCACACCGCCTGAAACGGGAACGGCGGGATGGGGAAGGGCGCAGCGAAGCGGCGCAATTGCCGGTCGTGCCGCCACGGGGCCACCGAGCGCTCTGCCACCGTCAGCACGAGATCGGTGCCTGCAATCAACGCCGTGGCAATGCTCCAGTGCGGGAGCGTGACCGCCACGCGTCGCGAGTGGCCGAGTGCCGCAAGCGCCTGATCGATTTCATTGTCCGGTCCGGGGCGCATGGCCACGAGCACGTGCGGCCGCGCGATCCATTCCTCCAGCGGCAGCCCCCCACGTGCGGGCAACGTCGCGCGGTCGGCCACACAGACGAATGACTCGTCGAATAGTGTCTGTGTTTGCAATTCACCAGGCAAATCGTGAAACACCCCCAGCGCCAGATCGATCTCGCCATCCAGCAGTTGCGTGAGCATCGCCTCACGACTGGCTTGCGATGCGGCCAGATCCACGCCCGGCGCGCGTTCGCGCAGGCGGCGGGTCAGCGCGGGCAGCGCCACGCGAGCGCCATAGTCGGAAAGGGCTACGCGAAAGGTGCGTCGCGCTCGGCGTGCGTCAAACGCAGGGGCATGCAGCAGCCCTTGCAATTGGTCCAGCGCATCTTCCAGCGGACGTTGAAGTTCGATCGCCCGCGCCGTCAACGTCAGGCCACCCTCACGGCGCACAAGCAGCGGATCGTCGAAGATCCCGCGCAATTGCGCCAGCGCATGACTCACTGCCGGTTGGCTGCGGTGCAGTCGCAACGCAGCGCGCGACACATGACGCTCGGCAAGCAGTGCATGCAGCGTGAGCAACAAATTCAGGTCGATCCGGCGTAGATCATCCATTTGATGAATAGTTTGTGTGCGAATTTCGAATTTCCATTATTCAAATGGATGGACCACGCTGATGGCAAGTGAAATTTACGAATAGCGAGGTCACATCATGAATGCTCCCCTGACGTCCGTTACCCCTGCGCTCCCGCTCGCAACGCTGCTGCCGCTTGCCGTCGCCCTGCTGGCCGGGGCCGTCGTCCCGTTTCAGGCGGGCAGCAATGCGGCTTTGGGCCGCGCCTTGGGCCATCCACTTTGGGCGACGGTTGCCTCGCTGCTGGTCAGCTTGCTCGTGGTGCTACCGGTGCTTATCGGCATGCGAGCCGGGGCGCCGGATCTGGGCGCCGCCATACGCGGCCCGTGGTGGCTGTGGATCGGCGGCATCGCTGGCGTTGCTTACATCACGGCAGCGCTGGTGCTGACGCCGCGTCTCGGCGCTGCGAATTTCATCGTGTGCGTGGTGGCGGGGCAGGTGGTGGCGTCGCTCTTCATCGATCACTTCGGGCTGATGGGCCTCGCAGCGAAGCCCGCCAACCTGACGCGAGTGGCCGGTGTTGCACTCATCGTCGCCGGCATGCTCGTGGTGCAGTGGGGCACGCACGCGGCATCCGCGAGCGCGGTCGGCGCCAAGGCGATCGGCTCCTGATTGGACTGATATACGTAATTTGCGTTTGTGTGCGTTGTTTTGGTGCACCTGTCCGCCGGTGGGCAGCCTTGCCAGGCGGGCGTTTGCGGGAGGCGCGACGATTTCCTCGCGCGGGCGCTCAAGTTTCGTCAAAAGCACTCGTTAAGTCTCTCCAGAGGTACCGAGAGAGACAGTGGCCTGCTGCGCGAGCCGGCAGCAGGTTGAAAAACGACCGCAGGACGACCCGCTCAATGCGCGCAAGGCAATGTTCAAGAATCTGAGTATCAGCAAACGGCTCGCTGCCGCCTTTTCCATCAATGTCGTCATGCTGTTGGTCGTGGCGGTGGTTGCCGTGACGAAAATGGCGACGATGGACACGAATACACAACTCATCGTTTCCGACCTCAACAACAAGATTCTGGAGTTTCACGGGCTGAAGGATCGGGCGGCGAACATCGCCGTGGTATTGCGCGACATCGTGATGTCCGAGGACGCCTCGCAGCTCGATGCGCGTCTGGCCCGAATCGACGAGCTGAATGCGACCAACCTGAAGAGCATCGCCGGCATGGCGACGATCTTCTACACCGAGAAGGGCAAGGCGCTGTACGGCTCGCTCACCACCGCGAGCACCGAGTACGGGAAGCAGCTCGACGTCATCAAGGGGCTGGTGCGCAGCGGCAATTACGCCCAGGCGAAGGCCGAACTGCTTGGGCCGGTGCAGAAGGCGCAGTTGGCGTTCTTCTCGCCACTCGACGATCTCATGGGCGTGGGCAAGGCCGTGAGCGCCAAGGAAGCTGCGGACGCGAACGCCGCTTACGCATCTGCCCGGTTGTGGCTGCTTGTCGCGCTGCTGGCGTCCGTCGGGGTCTCGGTGTTGTCCGGCGTGGCCATTGCCAGGTCAGTCACGCGTCCGGTGCGCGCCGCTGCGCAGGGCGCCACGGCACTCGCGCGCGGCGATCTGACCCATCGGGTGAAGGCCGAACGTGCCGACGAGATCGGCCAGATGGCGAACGCGCTCGACACCGCCGTCGAGCAGCTCGCGCATCTGGTACGCAACATTCAGGGGGCATCGGGCGCCATCGACAACGCCGCGCGCGAGATTGCACAAGGCAACACCGATCTGTCGCAGCGCACCGAAGAACAGGCGGCGTCGCTCGAGGAGACGGCGGCGTCGATGGAAGAGCTGACGTCGACCGTGCGCCAGAACGTAGAACACGCGATGCAGGCGCGTCATCTGTCGCAAGAGGCCTCGGGCGCAGCCGATGCCGGATCGCAGAGCGTGCGAGCTGTCGTCGAGACGATGCAGGCGATGGCTAGCGCCTCGGCGCGCATGAGCGACATGATCAAGGCGATCGAAGGCATTGCGTTCCAGACCAACATTCTGGCGCTCAATGCGGCCGTGGAAGCGGCGCGTGCGGGCGAGCAGGGCCGTGGCTTCGCGGTGGTGGCCGGCGAAGTGCGCACGCTCGCTCAGCGCTCGGCCGGCACGGCCAAGGACATTCGTGAGCTGATCGCCGCGTCTATCCAGCAAGTCGAGGACGGCACCTCGCGCGTGGAAATCGCCGGGCGCACGATGGATCAGATCGTGACGTCCGTGCGGCGCGTGAACGAACTGATCACTGAAATCGCGGCGGCGAGCGACGAGCAGGCGCGTGGCATCGAGCAGGTCAATCAGGCTGTCACACAGATGGACCAGGTGACGCAACAGAACGCGGCCCTCGTGGAAGAAGCGGCGGCTGCGGCGGAACACATGCGCCAGCAGGCCGCCGAACTGGTCGGCGAGACCGCGAAATTCCGCGTGGACGGCGACGGTGGTCCCTCCCTCGGCGTGACGCGACACGCGCCGGTGCTTACGGCAGTGACCGGTGGCCGGACGGGGCGGCAACGCGCGGCCGCCTGACGTCCTGCTCGACACACTTCACACCTATCACACCTATCCTGCCTGTCACATCTCAGGCAGCGTTGGCCGCCCTCGCGCCGAATGCGGCGTCGATGGCGGCAATCGCCTCCACCAACTGTTGCGCGAGCGCGGGTGACGCACTCGTCATCGGCGCGCGCAGCACGTCCGTCAGCAACCCTTCCCGCGCGAGCCACGCCTTGACCGGGCCGGGATTCGCTTCCGCAAACAGCAACTTCACGACCGGCATGAGCGCGTGGAACAGCGTGCGAGCCACGTCGAGCTGCTGCGCCTGCACCGCGCGATACAGCGCCGCGAAATGCGCGGGTCGGCAGTGCGACGAGGCAATGATCGCGCCGTGCCCGCCCATGGTCAGCGTAGACAACAACTGATGATCCTCGCCCGCGAGCACGGACAGGCGGCCATCGGCGATCAGCGCCTGCGTGGTGTGCGCGTTGCCGCCGCAATCCTTGATCGCGCGAATATTGTCGTGGCCCGCGAGCGCGAGCAACGTCTCAAGCGTGAGTGTCGCGCCGGTGCGATACGGAATGTCGTACAGCACGAGCGGCGCGCGCGAGCGATCCGCCAGTGTCTGGAACCAGTCGACGAGACCCGCCTGCGCCGGCCGAATGTAATACGGCGCAGGGGTCAACACGCCCGCCAGGGGCAACGCGTTAAAGGCGTCCAGACGCGCGAGCGTGTGGCCCAGATGATTGCCGGCAAGTCCCGCGATCACGGGCACGTCGCCGGCCTCTCCCAGCACGGTGTCGAACACGGCAAGCTGTTCAGCCTCGTCCAGCGCTGCCGCTTCGCCCGTGGTGCCGCAGATTACGAAGCCGGCAATGCCTGAACGACGGTAATGCGCCACAAGCCGGCGCAACGCCGCGTGATCCACCGGCGTGTCCGCGCCGTTGCGCAGGAAGGGCGTGACGAGCGGTAGCCAGATGCCGCGGAAGGTCGGCGAGGATGACGAGGTGGACGAAGCTGACGCGGTGGACGAAGCCAACGACGAGGTGTGGGACTGCGCGACTTGCATGGGTGTCTCCCTGGACGGTACGTACGCAACGAACGTGTGGTGACCTGTACGGAAACCGTTCAGCAGGGCGACGCAGAGAGTCAGACGCGTGGGAACTTCGGGGCAGATTGGCCGGGTGATGCTGGGCGCGCTGAGCGCCGGGGCGGGACTGCCGGGTCCACGTGGCTATTCCGTCGCTCAACTGACGGAACAGCACGCTCCGGTCAGTTGAGCGACTGTTTTTTGCTTTTGACGAACGCACCCCGCTGTCCCATCGGGACAACGCGCAAGTTTTGCGAGAGAAGGGCGCTGAAATTCGTCATGCGGTGACTCTATACGCTATGCGCGTGTGACGTCAAGCGCGTTGACGGGAAGCATGGGAATGACGGACACGCGTTCATCGTTCAACAACGCCTGCGCGGATGTTGCCAAGGATGGCAATTTTTCCTCGCTGGTCGTCCGTGCGACCGGGCGGCGGTGCCGTCCCGCCGGGCGCCCCGAGGTGGCATACGACTTGCGATAGCCACGTCGGGTGCCGGTGCGGCTGGACAGGAGCCATTGCTTCTGGGCTGCTGGCGCTGCCCATCAGGAGATCATCATGCAACGACGATACGCAATGCGCGACAACGAACGCCAACTGCAAGGCGGCGGGCAACGAGGCCAGTACCGGCGCGATTTTGACGATGAGGCCGCGCAACGCGATTTCGCTGGCTACGGTCAGGAAGACGATTACGGCATGCAGGCCTCGCGTGAGCGCGGCGAATGGCAGGCCGACTGGAGCGAGTCGGGGCGCGCGCGTGGCGACGATCCGCGCTACGAGCGCAATGAGCGTTATGAACGCTACGGCAGCGGGTCGCGCGAGTCACGCGAATCGCGCTATGGCAATCCGCGTGAGCTTGACGCTCAGGGGTATTCGCGCGAAGCGTATGGTCGCGCTCAGGGCGGCATGCATGGCCATGAGGGCTACGGCGCCCGGGGCGGCTACCGCGACGACTTTGGCAACGACATGGAGCGTGGTTACGGTCAGCAACATCGTTTTGGCGGTGGTCAGTGGCAAGGGCAGCGCGGCGCAGGTCAGGGCGAGTCCGGCGCCGCTTATGGTGCTTATGGCGCTTACGGTGGCCAAGGCGCTTACGGCGCTCAGGGGATGCATGGCATGCAAGGCGCGCATTCGGGCATGGACATGCGCAACCGCCAGGGACCGAAGGGCTACAGCCGCACCGACGAGCGAATTCGCGAAGACGTTTGCGAACGCTTGTGCATGGCGCATCAGCTCGAAGTCGAGGACGTCAGCGTGCAGGTCAAGGACGGTCGCGTGGAGCTTCAGGGCAACGTGCCACAACGCTGGATGAAGCACGCCGTCGAGGAAGTCGTCGAACAGTGCTTTGGCGTTCATGACGTTGAAAACCGGATCCGCACGCAATCGCAGACGTCGCAACATTCGCAAGGCGACTCACAGCGTGGCGCGTCGGCGTCACAACGCTCGCCTGGCCAGACCACGACAACGAGCACCTCCAGTGCGACCGGCGCAACGGGGTCATCGTCGGGGACGTTGAACGACGGCAAGCATCACTAAAAGCACGATTCGCAATGGCGGCCGCCGCCATGATTTCCAAGGGGGAACGGCGGCCGCGTCGACGCTAAGGGGAGCGTTGATGTGGCGGATGTGCCGGAGCGCACCCGATGTGCTATCAGCGATCCGTAATCGGTGCCAGGCGGTTGTACAACGTCTTCAGACTGACCCCCAGTGAGCGCGCCGTGCGCGGCTTGTCGCCCGAGTGATGGGCAAGCGACGCGGCAATGAAGTGGTGCTGTGCGTCGGCCAGCGTGATGTCGCGCGGCAATTCCAGCGAGCCGTCGCGCACGGCCGCATCCGGCGAGGGCATCGTGTCGGGGACGATCCGCAGCACGTCGTCCGCCAGAATGAACGCTCGCTCGATCACGTGATGCAGCTCCCGCACATTCCCGGGCCATGCGTGACGACCGAGCATGCGCACCGACGCGGGCGAGAGCGTCTTCGTCGTCCTGGCCCGTGCGTTGAGTGTCGCCACATGCGCTTGCGCAAGTGTCACCACGTCGGTATCGCGATGTCGTAACGCCGGTACATGCAGCACGAACGCCGCGAGCCGGTAGAGCAAGTCTTCGCGCAACGAACCGTCGCGCAATGCCTGAGTGACGTCATGCCGTGTCGCTGCGATGACACGCACGTCCACGGGCACCGCCTGACTTCCGCCGACGCGACAGACGGTGGCAGATTCCAGCGCGCGCAACAGCTTCACTTGCATTGGCGGCGGCATATCGCCGATCTCGTCGAGAAATAGCGTGCCGTGATGCGCCGCCTCGAAATAACCGCGCCGTTGATCCGTGGCGCCCGTGAAACTTCCACGCTCGTGTCCGAACCATTGCGACTCGGCCAACTCGGCGGGCATCGCTCCGCAGGGCACGGCGACGAACGGACCGTCTCGCCGTTCGCTTGCGGCATGCAAGGCACGCGCCGCCAGTTCCTTGCCGCTGCCGCTCTCTCCGAGAATGAGCACGCTGACAGGCGAGCGCGCCACGCGCGCGATGTGCGCACGCAACGCGCGGATTGCGGCAGAGTCACCAAGCAACGAGGCGGAATGGGGCAACGGTGTCATGCCAGTGTGACGCCCAGTGTTTGACGAATATCCCGAGCGCCGGCAATTTCGACATTGAAAATTTATTGCCGATGGCCGCACCACATAGGAAGTTTCGATGACGCCATGCCGAACGGCATCGCAGGTCGCGTAGTCGAATAGGCATCTGCCGTTGTCCGGAGGGTTCATGCCAATCGATTCTGACGCGTTGCGACACACTGCCAACCGGTCGCCCATTCTGCTGGTCGGTGCCGATACGGTCACGCGCGACGCGTTATCGGCGTTGTGTTCATCGACCGTGCCGCCGCCTGCATGGGCGAGCACCTTGGCCGAGGCGGATGCCTGTTTCGCCAATGCTGCGCCGTCGCTGGTGATGACCGATGTGGAAATGCCCGATGGCAGTGGCTTCGATGTGCTGGACGGATGGGCGCATCGCCATGATCTCGATGTCGTCATGTGCACGGCGCGCCCGGGCTGGGAGAGCGCGGTGCAGGCCCTGCGGCGCGGGGCGAGCGACTATCTGGTGCTGCCCGGCGACCGTCAGCGTGCGGGGGAGTGGATGGCGCGCGTGTCGCAGAGTGTCGTCACGCGCGACGGTGCGAAGGCCGTCGAGCCGCCGCAAGCGTTCGCGCGGTTGCTGGGTAAATCGCCTGCGATGCAACGGGTGTTCGAGTCGCTTGCCCGTGTCGCGCCGACGGATGCGGCGGTGCTGCTCACAGGGGAGTCGGGCACTGGCAAGGAACTGGCGGCACGCGCCGTACATGATCTGAGCGCTCGCCGCGACGGGCCATTTCTTGCGGTGAACTGTGGTGCGATTGCCCCCAACCTCGTGGAGAGCGAGGTGTTCGGCCACGATCGCGGCAGCTTCACGGGGGCGGAGCGCCGTCATCGCGGCTTCTTTGAACGCGCCCATGGTGGCACGCTGTTCCTCGACGAAATCGCAGAGATGCCGTTGGCGTCGCAAGTGAATCTGCTACGCGTGCTGGAGACCGGCATGCTCATGCGGCTGGGTGGTTCGCAGGAGATTGCGGTAGACGTGCGAATCGTCGCCGCCACGAACGTCATGCCCGAAGCGGCGATGCGCTCGGGCAAGCTGCGTCCCGATCTCTACCATCGTCTGAACGTATTTCCGGTGACGCTGCCGCCGCTGCGTGAGCGCGACGACGACGTGGCGTTGCTGGCGCAGGCGATGCTCGCCGAGGCGAACGCGCGTGACGCGCGGCAAATGCACTTCACGCCGCGCGCGTTGGCTGCCCTCACGCGCCACGATTGGCCGGGCAACGTTCGCGAGTTGCGCAACTTTGTGCAGCGCGTGCGAATTCTCAGTGCGACGTCCATCATCGATGCATTGCCACCGCCGATCCTGACCGAACTGGCGCAATTCCCCGTGCACGATGACCGCACATCGATCGCGCTGGACGCGCCCCTGGCCGACCTCGATCGACAAGTGATTCTGGGGGCGCTTGCGCAAAGCGGTGGCGTCAAGGCGCGTGCCGCGCGGCAACTCGGCATTAGCCTGAAGACGTTGTATGCACGCCTGTCACAGATGCGTGAGACCTCATAAGAGGGCGTTTCAACGGGGGCCTTTCAATCGCATTGCTGAAGTTCCGGGAGGGCAATATGCCATCAGGACAGAACATCGCACGCGGCGCATGGCTGGCTAGCGTCGCGCTATTGACGAGCACATTCGCCGTGGCGCAGGAGTTGCCCAAGGGCGAGCCAGCGCAGGGCGGCGGGACCGAACTGGGTTCCCCCGATGCAGGCGAGGACGTGACGTACTCGCCGCCGAAGGTCATGCGTACGGCGCAACCGACGGCAGGGCTGGACGCGGAGTTCGTCGACGAAGCACAGAAGGCGGGCAAGGCGGAAGTGCAAGCGAGCCAGGTGGCCGTGCAGCGTTCGAGCAATCCATCGGTCAAACGCTTCGCTCAGCACATGGTGACGGACCACAGCAAGGCGAATGAAGCGCTGCGCCAGTTGGCCGCGAAGAAGGGCGTGAGCGTGCCCAACGACGCCGCCGTCGATCCCGACATCGAGGCTCTCAAGAGCAAGAAGGGACGCGAGTTCGATGTCGCGTATATGGCGCTTGCCGGCCCTGATGCGCACGAGCGAGCCGTCGCGCTGTTCCAGAGGGAGTCGGAGAAGGGGCAAGACTCGGACTTGCGCGGATTTGCGCGTCAGACGCTACCCACGCTGCGCCATCATCTGAGCGAAGCGCGTGAAGTGGCCGCCAAGGTGGAGATGGGGAAATAAGGGCGTATTCAAGTGCGTATTAAGTGTGTATCGGGGGCATCGCCGATCTTCTGAGGACGCTCGGCGATGTCCGACGTTGCGCGGCTATCGGCTTGGCCGTGGGAATCCCCTGCTGGCAACGCCTGAGGAATGCCTGACGCGCTGCGCAACTGACGTCTGAGGTTGCCGAAACGACGGCGGACGACACCCGCACACGAGAGGCGCGTCAGCCGGCGACCGCGCGTTCCAGCGCGGCGATATCGATCTTGCGCATGGTCATCATGGATTCCATTGCGCGACGCCCTGTCGCGACATCCGGACTCGTGACGAGATCCAGCAGGCGCTGTGGCGTGATCTGCCACGAGAAGCCCCATTTATCCTTGCACCAGCCACACGCGGACTCTGCGCCGCCGTTGCCGACGATCGCGTTCCAGTAGCGATCCGTCTCCTCCTGACTGTGCGTGAGCACCATGAAGCTGACCGCTTCGTTCGGTTTGAATTCGGGGCCGCCGTTCAGGCCGACGAATCGCTGACCGAGCACCGTGAACTCCACCGTCAGATCGTCGCCCCGACCGATGCCGGGAATCGGTGAAGCATGGCATGCATCGACATGGCTGTCGGGAAACGTGGCGGCATAAAACTCGGCGGCCTCACGGGCCTGACCTTGGTCGAACCATACGCATGTAACGAGCTTCGTCATTGCAGTCTCCTGTCATGAATCGCTGTCGCGAGCGTCGATAAAAAATTATCGGCTTCGGAGGGGGTAACGTTTCATCGATGAACGCGAACCGATGGATGCGATTTACGCCATCACGACTATATATCAATGCGGATATTTTATAAAAATCCGTTTAATTCGTTATCCAACTTTATTTTTAAAAGAAGTCGCGATCGGTGCGCTATCCAAGGGTTATCCCGACATCGGCGATCGTCCCGAATGCCCCGTGGTACGGCCGCCACGGGCGCGCCGCCGTGGTTGCCAATTTGAATTTGCCAAGTGACAATCAGCATCACCACCCGGTAGCGTAAAGCGACATCACGGGGAAGCTTGGGGCGGGACAACACAGATTAGAACCGGAACAAGATGGCTGCCAAAGTTGTGAAGTACTCGCGCGACGGGGTGATTTATTACGAAATTCGAGGCGCTTTGCCCGACGGCACGAGATACGTGGACCGGGTGGGATTTAGCGAACGTGAGTTGGAATTCCGGCATCTCGTCGCGGGCAGAATCAGGCTGCTGCGCAGTGAATACGAGATTGCGTGTCGAAAGGTGCGGTCCGAATGCGCGACAGAAGTTGTCACGCCGGGCTGGGTGAAACAGCTCATCTTTTGAAGCATGCGCGCCGGAACAGCAGGCAATCGCAAGTGTTGCGTTGTCACGGTGATGAAATATTCACATGTTGAGATTGCCTTACCTTTGGGCCGTCGCTCCGTGCCCGTACGAAATAAATGGAATTCGTAACAAAAGACGTCCTGGCTAGCTGTATGGAGTTGCTGCTGGACGCAGTATTTCTCGTCAATCAGGCCGGCACTCTGGTGTACGTGAGCCCGGCCTGCGAGCATATTCTCGGTTATACGTCGCAGGAGTTGATGGGACGTTCGATGATCGATTTCGTGGCGAAGGAAGACCGCGAGCGCACGATCGAGGAGTCGAAACTCGTGATGTCGGGACATCCGCGCATCGGGTTCGAGAATCGCTACATCCACAAAGACGGTCATTACGTCCACATCATGTGGTCCGCCCGTTGGTCCGACGAGCACGGGCTGCGCATCGGTGTGGCGCGCGACGTCTCGGCAAAGAAGCACGCCGAAGCCCTGCAACGCGCGACCTATTCCATTTCCGAAGCCGCCCACGACGCCGCAGATGTCCGGTTGCTCTGCAAGGCCGTTCATGACACGCTCTCCACGCTGTTTCCCATCGATGCCATCGTCGTTGCCACCTGTGATGGTGAGCTGACGACGTGGGAGAAGGCGTATCAGTATCGTGACAGTGCCGACGTTCCCGTGCTCGACTGGTCGATGGCCCAAGCCCTCTCCATACAGGCCACCAACACACAGCAGTCGCAGTGGCGGCTGATGGAGGCTGCGCCCGGTGAGGGACAGGCCCCATCGTCGGCACACCGGCATGACGAACCGCTCCCGTCAGGCGAGGGCGCCGTGCCCGGCAAGCATGCCTTGGCGGTGTTGCCGATGTACACAGCGAGGCGCGCCGTGGGCACGCTCATGATCTACGGCCCGGCGCGAGCCTTGCAGGCCGAGGCGGCGCAACGGTTGCTCGCGTTCGTCTGCGATCAGACCGCGTTGGCGATCGAGCGAAAGCAGCTCATCGACGACTTGTACAAGGCCGCGCGCTTCGATGAGCTGACTGGCCTGCCGAACCGTCGCACGTTCGGCGAGTTTGCCAGCGAGGCGGTGCGTCGTGCGCAGCGCACCAACGGCAAGCTGGCGCTACTCTTCGCCGACATCGACGGATTCAAGCATGTGAATGACAGCCTGGGCCACGCGACGGGCGATTTGCTGCTCAAGGAAATTGGCCAGCGCATGAAGGCGGGGGTGACGGAATGCGGCTTTGTGGCGCGTCACTCGGGGGACGAGTTCGTCGCCATCGTTCAGGACGCCGAGATCGTCGAGCGAATCGACTTTGCGGTCACGCGTCTGCGCTCGGAGATCGAGCAGGTCATCTCGGTGAACGACGCTAGCCTGACGGTGCGCGTGAGTGTCGGCGTAGCGGTCTTCCCGGATGACGGCGAATCGATGAGCGAACTCATCCGCATTGCCGATCAGCGCATGTATGCGAACAAGTCCGAGCGCAAGTCGGGCGGGGCGAGTTTCCTCGAACGTTTGATGTGACCCGCGCCGCACGACGCACCTTTCTCGCCCTTAATCCGGACTCACCCCAAGCTCACCCCACGCTCGCCCCGCACTCACCCAAGTGTCTGCGTCGGCCAGACCATTTCGATTTCGACGGCGATCGAGCGGGCCAGACCATCGAGATCCGGGAACAGCGACGCGTTCGTGACGTTCATCCGGTAGAGCCATTTCATCGCGTCGGCACGCAGTGCCACCGGCAGCACGATCTTGCGCAGCAACGGTTCGTCGCTTTCGTAGCCGTCCAGAATGCGGTGCAGCGGACGGTCGATCACACCCGGCACCACCAACGTGCCCGATTGCGCGATCAGACGGCCGTCCATTTCTTCGGGCTCGCCGAACCAGACCACCTCGTTGTCGTTGCCGAGGAAGTACTTCTCCATGTTCCCTTTGACCCGCGGATCGATCGTGTCGCGGGTCAGCCACGGCGCGTGACGTGGGCGGGCGCGGTCGTCATACAGGGCGGGGGTGTTGAGTGCGAAGATGGCCGAATCGCTCGTTGCCCGCTCCAGCGCGAAGAAGGCCGCGACGAAGGGCGATTTGGTGAAGTCGAGCAAGCGCGTGGGCGCGCCATGGTGCTGCATCAGCCCGAGGCAACGCAGGTCGTCGTGCAACAGTGCGGGCCAGGGCACATGGTTATGCGCCTTGCGCCGGAAGATGCGAATGGCACGTGCCTCACGACTGCGCCATTGTTCCTTGTCGGACACATAGGCGTGCAGATACCGCGAGAGCGAGCTTTGCAGATGCCAGCGCGCATCCTGCTGCCCGCGAAAGGCCCAACCTTCGAAGCGGGAGGACAATTCCATGAAATCCTTCCAGCTTTCGATGACGGTGGTGTCCATAGTGGGCGAAATCCTTGAGTTGGCGTGTCACGCCGCCATGCCGTTTTGTGAGGACGCCAAGGCACCGCAAGCGATGCGTGGCGTCGGCCACTATAGTACGGCGTCTGTGACAGCTCAAGCGCCCGTCTTGCGAAGTCACATTCCTCCGCCCGTGGCACGGTCCGCGAGACTCACCAGCCACGCACCCGCATAGAGACCGAGGCCAAACACGCCGTGCGTCATGAGGCTGCGCAGCCGTGCCTGCGTGGGCCTGGGTGTCTTCGACGCCGCGACGCCCGCCCCGAACGCCGGTTGCATCACGAAGAACGGTACGACGATCGTGACAATGCCGAAAGCCAGCGCCGGGGCGAGGGTCGGCGCACGCAGCCATGCCGTGCCGGTGAGTGCGACGAGGCAGGCCGCGAAGCCCACGCCGATGGCGTAATGGGCGAACCATCCCAATGCCCTTTCTCCGGGAACCGGCGACGCCCGCCCGATACCGGCGTGCGCGAAACGCCCGGCCGGCATATGGCCCAGCCAGCGACCCACCAGCGCGTAATCGAGCGACGCCACACCGAACACACGACCCAGCAAGACCGCCCAGAGATCCATCAGTACGGTGGCGCAAATGCCCATCGCCAGAATCTGCGTGGCGAGGGATAGGGGTGTCGTTGTCATGTTTATCTCCAGGGGGCGGTGTAGAGAGGTGGAAGGTTCCAAGGTTCGGGCGGTGTCGCCGCGATTGAGGCACTATACGAATTCAAGTCAACTTGAAGTCAAGCGGGGGCGATGTCATGACACTGGACATTGGTGAAGTCGTGCAGCGCGCGGGCGTTCCGCCGTCCACGCTGCGTTATTACGAAGAGAAGGGCCTGATTGCTGCGACGGGGCGACGTGGGTTGCGTCGTCAATACGACACGTCGGTCTTGCAGACCTTGGCGCTGATCGCGCTGGGTCGTGCGGCCGGATTTTCGCTGGACGACATAGCCGGCATGCTGCTGCCACAGGGGCGGGCGAGCATCGACCGGTCGCGGCTTCAGGCGAAGGCGGATGACATCGACAGGACCATCCGGCAACTGAGCGCGTTGCGTGACGGGTTGCGCCACGCGGCCGTTTGTCCTGCGCGGGAGCATCTGGCGTGTCCGCAGTTTCAGCGTCTCATGCGGCTCGCGAGTGCGAAGGGGATAAGGGAGATGCCGTCACCGCCGCCGCCGCGTCGAAAAGTCATGGCGGGGCGCAAAACGGATTGAAGCGGCAAGACACAGACGATAACCAAAGATAACGGACGGCCATCGCGAGGATGCCCGTCCGTCGTTCATTGCATCGGGCAAACGCTGGCGAGACTTTGCGACGCAGTCTGCATTGAAGGCATTGAGGACGTTTCGCGCAGGGCGCGCTGCGTGTCCGGCGTGCCGATGAGCGCCATCAACCCGCAAGCGAGCGATCCGCGCCAGTGGAGATAGTCGTGACCGGTCGCCGTCGAAGCGTAGCGCACTTGATACCCCTTCGCACGCAACACGTCGCGCATGTGACGCCCGGAGGTGCCGATGCCCGTCGGTCCGCGCTGGTCTTCGAACAATCCCGATTCAAGGTAGAACTTCACGGGCAGCTTCGGCCCATCGGCGTACTGCCGGATCAGCCAGCCGGACTCACGCGTGGTGGCGTCGCCTTGTGACGGCGCCCACCAGTACGAACCCGACTGCGACAGCACGTTGCCGAACCACTGCGGCGCTTCGTGTGCAGCCCACGCGGAAGCGAGGCCGCCGTAGCTGGACCCGGCGACCACTGTGCGCGCGGCGGGTGCCGACACGCCTTGCGCCTTCGCCCACGGCATCAACTCCTCGGAGAGGAAGCGGGCGAACGCGGGATTCGGTGGCAATTCCTTCCCACGCGTGCCGCTGTCGATGACGCCGACGATGAGCGCAGCCGTGCGAGGTATCCGGCCTTCGGCAATCAGGTTGTCGAGTATGACCGGCGTGGGCACCGTGTTCACGTAGGCATGTGCGTCGAATACGACCAGCAAACCTTGCGAGGCGTCGTCAGTTCGATACCCGGCTGGCCGATAGACGTAGACATCGCGTGTATTGCCGAGGGTTTTGCTCGTGAAGCGCGTCACCTGCACGGCGCCAGCGGGCACATTTGCGCGCCGGTCGATCCACGGCTGCGGTGGCGCGCCGGGCAGCGTGACCGACGACTTTACGCCGCGCTTGCCGTCGAACCCTTCCACGGTGAACGGATGACGGTTGAGCGGGTCGGCCTGCAATGTCTTCACCACCGCGCGGCGGCGCTCCATGGCGGTGC
Source organism: Pandoraea sp. (assembly GCA_031291335.1). Taxonomy (GTDB): domain Bacteria; phylum Pseudomonadota; class Gammaproteobacteria; order Burkholderiales; family Burkholderiaceae; genus Pandoraea. The sequence continues at coordinate 69,798 of JARLJF010000083.1, forward strand.
CTTCGATATCGGGAACGTCCGGCGCGAGTTGATACGACAGACGCGCGCTGTCGGGCACCACGTAGCTGCGATACCAGACATCGCTGTTACCCAGTTGACGCATGTCGTCGTGGTCGCCCGACGGCGCACCGAGAATGCGCACGTTGCGGGGATGCCCGCGCCACAGAAACGTCAACAACGACACGTTGCCGGGCGGCTGCGCCAGCAACGACGCCGACTCATCGCCGGTGACGGTGCCGGGCGGGACCGCCTCGATCATCGGCGTGCCGGATGCGCTGACTTCCTGCCAGAAGGCCTCGGTATTACCGCCCGCGCACAGCGAGGCGTTCAACGCGAGCAAACGCGGGCTGACGAGCCCGAGCCGGTATTTTGGTGTTTGCAGATTGCCGGCACAGAGGTCAGGCGACGCCTCGGGCCTGGCGGATGCCGCCTGAGCCTCGTGTGCGACAACGCCCAGCAGCGTGACGATGGCCGCGACAGCGGCGCGGGACATGAGAAATGTCATGACGAACCTCAGAAATCGATGCTGGCGGAGAGCTTGACCGTACGCGGCGCGTTCTGAATCACATAACCGTCGTTGAACGTGCCCGACCAGGCGATGCGATTGGTGACGTTTTCCACGGCCGCGCGAAACACCACGCCCTTGCCGTAAAGACGCGTGGCATACCGCGCGCCGATGTCGTAACGCGTCCAGCCACCGATCTGCTGCGTGTTGGCGGAGTTCACGTATTGCGCGCTGGTGCTGATCATCCGTCCCGTGAGCGTCACACCGGGCACCCAGGGCAGGTCCCATTCGGTGCCGAGGTTCGCGGTCCATTTCGGCACGCCGTACGGCGTATTGCCGTTGTACAGATTGCCGGCCGTCTTGGTCAGCTCGCCGCGTGTGTAGGCCACGCCGCCGAGCACCCGCCAACGCGGCGTGAATTCGCCGAACACGTTCCATTCCACACCACGGTTGCGCTGTTCACCGTCCGGGTTGTAGGTATTGGTCGCGACGTCCTTGATCATGCCGGGCTTGGTGATCTGGAAGAACGACAGCGTGTTCGAGAAGCTGCCCGCTTCCCACTTCACGCCGAACTCGGCCTGCTTGCTGCGATAGGGGGCGAAGACCTGACCGTAGTTGGCGGCGCTCACGTCGGTGACCATGCCGCCCTGGGTGAGACCTTCGATGTAGTTGCCATAGAGCGCAACGTTCGGTCCGAACGGCTTGAGCACCAGACCGAACGCCGGGGTGATGGCGTTCTCGTCATAGTTGGAGGTTCGCGCGCCGGTCGTGGCGGCAAATGCCGCCGCCCGCACACGCTGACTGCGCAAACCGGCGATCACGATCACGCGGTCCTGCCACATCGATACGGTGTCCGACACGGCGAAGCTCGACAGCGTGGATTCGGCCGTCTTCGGCGCGGCGCCGGGATCTTTCGCGAGGGTCGGGTTGACCGGGGCGTAGATGTTCGAGTTGTAGTTCGCGCTGGTGGTGAAGACGTTGCCGCTGGTCGTATCGAGCGACGTGGCCGAGAGCGTCAACTCATGCTTGACCGGCCCCGTGCGAAATCGCGTGCGCACCCCGGCATCGAGCGAGAGGGTGTCTGTCCAGCCGCGCTGGAAGTACGTGGCGCCGGTGTAGCTGCCGTCCGGCTTGATCGGGCCGGTGCGCGTGCCGGTGATGTAGCCCGCGTAGCGATAGCTCAGTGCGCCGATGCCTGCGTAGGCCGTCACGGCGTCGGTGATGTCCACCTCGCCGCGCAACTGCACGCCGTTGCTCTCCAGATTCCCGTATTCGCCGCGCAGTACGTTGGTGCCTGCGGGCGGCGGCGTGACCACGGTCGACGCAAAGGTCGCCATCCAGGGGCTGCCGCCGGTGTACTTCTCGGTATCGGTGTAGGCATCCAGCCCGATACGCACGCGATCGGTCTTCAGATCCAATGCGACCGAGCCGAACTGACGGCGCTTGTTCTGGCCGTCGAGCGTGGTGCGGCCATCGCGCAGTGCGCCGTTGAAGCGGATGCCGACTTCTTCGTGATCGCCGAAGCGTCGCCCGATATCGGCCTGCACGCCGAACTGCGAATCGGACAGATAGTCGGCGCTCAGGCGTGTCAACGGGGTGCTCTCGGCCTTCTTCGTCACCACGTTGATCGCGCCACCGACCGCGCCCGAGGGCGACATGCCGTTGAGCAGTGCGTTCGGTCCTTTGAGGACTTCCACGCGTTCGATGAACTCGGTCGGCACGTGACCGTACGGCGAGAGGCCGAACATGCCGTTGAGCGAGACTTCATCCGCCGTCAGCGGGAAGCCGCGAATGCTGAAGTTCTCGTACATGTGACCGCTTGAGGTGGTGAAGCGCACCGAGGGGTCGTTGTCGAGCACGTCGGCGAGCGTAGTCGACTGTTGGTCCTGAATCGTCTTTGCCGTGTACGCCGTGAGATTGAACGGCACGTCCATGAAGTCCTTGTTGCCGAGCAGGCCGAGGTGGCCGCCGCGTGCGACCTGTCCGCCGTCATACACGTCAGGCAGACCGACTGCCTGCGCCACGACGTGTGTGGTCGGCAGCAGCACGCCGTCACTTGCTGTCACGGCGGCGCTGTTGTCCTGCGTTGCCGCGCGCACGGTGTAGACGCCGTGACTGCTGCGCATCGCTTGCAATTGATAGGGCGAGAGCAGTTGGTACAGCGCCTGCGTGAGTGTGTATTCGCCGTCCAGTCCGGCGCTTTGGCGGCCTTGCGTCAGCGAGGCGTCGACGACCAGCTCGATGCCCGCCGTGTTGGCAAAGCGGTTGAGCACGGCGTCGAGTGTGCCGGGCGCGATTTGCCAGGCGCGACGTGCGTCGGCGGCGGTCTGTGACGACGCGGCAGCCGGCGCGGCGTTGGCGTGATGCGCGACGCCGGCAGCCGTGAGCGCGATCAACAGGGCGACAGCAGGACGGAGCGCGGCGGCGAGGGGCGTTGGGCGCAGGGGAGCAACTTCGGAAATCAACACGGTCGGAGTGCCTGAGAGTTCGGAAAAGGAATGCCGGGGCGATCGTTCGCACCGGTGCATACAGGTATTCCGAACGAAATCGGCAAACCCTCAACCGACATCGCAAAAAAATCGAAAAAAGTTGTCGGACGCTTGTCTGGTGCGGCTCATGGCGTGTGTCTTGCCGGTGTGCCTGTCGCTATCGCGCCTTCACCGTGACCCAGTAGCGCGTGCGGTAGAGGGTCTCGACCGGCAGTCCGACGGCCAGACTGGCGAGCGCGCGATCCGTATCGGCGAGCGAGAACACGCCGCTCACGCGCAGATCGGCGACTGCGGCGTCGCATCGAAGAACGCCGCGCCGGTAACGCGAGAGGATGTCGACAAGGTCGCCAAGGCGAATGCGCTCGACGATGAGTTGGGCGCGTGTCCATGCCGCGGCGTTTTCGTCGAAGGCATCTGCCGGACCTGCGGGCTCGATGGCGCTCGACGAGAAGCTCGCTGCCTGACCGGCGTCGAGTCGATGCGTGCGTGCGCCCTGAGCGGTGCGTACCAGTACGATGCCGTCGAAGACCTCGACCTGCGTGCGATCGCCGCCATCCCGCACCGTGAAGCGTGTGCCGATGTCGCGGATTTCGCCTTGCCGGGTCGCCACGACGAGGGGCACGCCCGGATAGCGCGTGGCCGTCGACGGCGATCCTGTCTCCACGCAGATTCGTCCGCGTCGCAGCACGATGCGTCGCTCGCTGGCGGTGAAGCGCACGTCGACAGCGGAGGCGGTATCGAGCCAGAGACGCGTGCCGTCGGCCAGGGTCAGGCTTCGCACTTCGCCGATGCCCGTCGCGTAGTCGGCGGTAACGGTGTCCCAGACCGGCGAGTGGCGTAACGTGTAGCCGGCGCCGGCGAGCGTGATGACGCCCCCGAACACCCGCAGCGCGCGGCGGCGTCCGGCGGCGCTCACGCGTGGTGCCGGACGAGCCGTCAGTGTCTCGAACGCCACGCGCGACGGCACCGCGTCGAACTTCTGTCCGATGGCCCCCAGTCGTTGCCACGCGCGTTCGTGATCGGGATGCGCGGCGCGCCAGCGTTCACAGGCGGCCATATCCTCGGCGGTTGCCGTGTCGGACCACAACCGCGCGAGCCAGAGACTGGCCCGCTCCACGACTTCCGGCGACAGGGCGCTCGCCGATGACACCGCCCGCGAGGCGGTCTGCGTGGCACTCATGCGTCGCTCCCGTACTGCACGGCGTAGCATTCACGCAGCGCTTGGGCGACATACTTTTCGACGGACGACACCGAGACCTGCAACTGTGCGGCGATCTCGCGATAGCCAAGACCTTCGAGCTTGCACAGCAGAAACGCGGTGCGAGCCTTGCCCGGCAGGCGCGCGAGCAGGGCGTCGATTTCAATGAGCGCTTCGAGAATCAGGGCGCGTGTTTCGGGCGACGGCGCGACTGGCTCCGGAAGCGCGGCTAGCGTCTCTAGATAGGCCGCCTCGAGATGGCGGCGGCGGAACAGATCGATCACCAGACAGTTCGCAATGCGGGCGAGATAACGACGGGAATCTTCGACCTGCGGCGCCCGGCCGGTCGACAGCACACGAAGGTAGGTGTCGTGGGCAAGGTCGGCGGCATCGAACGCGTTGCCCAGTTTCTTGCGCAACCAACCGCGCAGCCAGCTGTGATGATCGCTGTAGAGCGCTCCCACCTCGCGCTGAAAATGACTTTCCATGATTCCCCGTGTCCGCATGACGTGCGCTCCACGGGCGAACCCGTGCCGAACGATCCGGTACGCCGTCGACATGGCGCCTGACGTCCGGCGGTTCGCGACTGCATAGCGCCGATCTGCAAATGATAATGATTCTTATTAATTCTAAGCGTGAATCATGGGGTGACGCAATAGGCGTGACGTTTACGCCGACTGTGTCGATCGCGTCGGATGCGTCAATGATGCAATGGCGCCGATTATGCGGATTACGCGGATTACGCCGCGTGCGCAGGGGACAGGTCGTTCTTGAGTGCCGCGAGCGCGGCTTCTGGTGTGATGTCCGAGGTGTCGAGCGTGATGTCGGCCAATCGGTAGAGAGATTCACGGGCATCGAGCATGCGATGGATATGTTCGAGCGCCTCGTTACGTAGGGCTTCCGTGGCGATGCGTGCGTCGTTCTGTTGCATCACGCGCTGGAAGTGGACCTCCGGGCGTGCCCGCAGCCATACCGTGCGAAACGCCCGGAGCACGCGCTCGTAGGTGGGCGCTTCGGAAACGATCCCGCCGCCTGTCGCGAGCACGACATGTGCATGTTCGGCAATGATGCGTTCGATGCACTGCCGCTCGATGCGCCGCATTGCGGCTTGTCCATAGAGTGTGATGACTTCGCCGATGGCAATACCCGCTTCACGCTCGACTTCCTTGTCGAGTTCGATGAATGGCGCGCCGATGGCTTGCGCCAACCGGGGCCCGAGCGTCGACTTGCCCGCACCACGCAGGCCGATGAGGGCGATGCGCTGCCCGGTGCGGCGGGCCTGCGTTGCGCCCGGCACGACAATCTGGCGACGCAGGCGTGACAGCACTTCCGGCGGCTGCTGCCGAAGATATTCGACGAGGATGAGCAAGTCACCGTCGTACGCGGCGCGCTCCGCCACGAGCGTTTCCACACCCACGTTCAGCGCTTCGGCGATCTTGTGCAGGACGGCCAGCGAGACGTTGCCCGTGCCCGCCTCGACGCGGGCGAGGTAGGGCAGTGAGACGCCCGACTGGGCGGCGAGTTGTTTGCGTGTCATGCCTCGCTGCGCACGGAGCATGCGCACCTGCCGCGCCAATGACGCCAGCCGCGACGACACACCGGCTTCGGCGTCATCGGCCAAATCGGAGGGGCGGGCGTCGGCAGGCGATTTCGTCATGGGCGCAACGGGAAGGCGAGTGATGGCGAGTGATGGCGATAAATATACTATGAGATACCAGCGATGCGGCAACGACGCTGCACGCCGCTCGCCTCATTTCCGCTAAATATGCAATAAATTGCTCTTATGACCAAAATATCCCTGTTAACCCTGAACTGCATTGCACAAGTCACGCAGCAAAGAAAATATCTTATAAGATACTTTTCACGATTTGGAGCGAATGCAGACCATGACCTATCCCCACTTGCGCGTGCGCGTCGATGACGCCATTGCCTTCGTGACACTGGACCGCGCCGACAAGCGCAACGCCCTTTGCGATGCCGCCATCGATTCGCTCGAGGCGGCGTTCCGCGACTTCGACGACAGTGTGCGAGCCGTTGTCCTGAGCGGTGCGGGCGAGCATTTCTGTGCCGGACTGGATCTGTCCGAAAACAGCACGCGCGATGCCATCGACGTGCTGCGCGTCTCGCAACGCTGGCACAAGGTATTCCATGAGATTCAGTTTGGCGGACGCCCGGTGGTCGCCGTATTGCACGGCGCGGTGATCGGCGGCGGGCTGGAGTTGGCGCTGGCCGCGCATGTGCGTGTGATCGAACGCAACGCGTTCTTTCAGTTGCCTGAAGGCAAACGCGGCATCTTCGTCGGTGGCGGGGCGTCGGTGCGTGTGGCGCGCATTCTCGGGCCGGACCGCATGACGGAGATGATGCTCACCGGGCGTCGTTACGACGCCCTCGACGGCGAGCGTCTTGGCCTCGGCCACTACCTGACGGATGCCGGCGAGGGGCTTGCCCTGGCTACGCAACTCGCCCGTGATACGGCGGAGAATAGTCCCCTGTCGAATTGGGCGACGATTCACGCACTGTCGCGCATCCACGACATGTCGATGGCCGACGGTCTCTTCACCGAGTCGGTGACGAGTGCGTTGATGTTGGCCACCCCCGAGGCGCGCGAGCGCATGGAACGCTTTCTGGGTCGCGCGGCACGTTAGCCGGCCCTCCCACGGAGACGAATGTGAAATACGACAACATCGAACAGGTCGCCGTCATCGGCACCGGTGTCATTGGTGCGAGTTGGGCAGCTTACTTTCTGGCGCGCGGTCTGCGCGTGAATGCCTGGGACCCGGCGCCGGGCGCTCGCGAGCGTTTGCTGGAGGCCGTTGACGCCCATTGGCCGACGTTAATCCGTATTGGCCTGTCGAGCGATGCGTCGCGCGACGCGTTGACGTTCCACGACACCCTCGACGCCGCGCTTGCCGGTGCCGACTTCGTGCAGGAAAGCGGCCCTGAGCGTGAGGATCTGAAGCAGGACCTGTTTCGCAAGATGGACGCCGCGCTGCCGCCGTCCGTCGTGATCGCCTCGAGTTCGTCCGGCTTGCTGATGAGTCGCGTGCAGTCGGTGTGTGCGCATCCCGAGCGTGTTGTGCTTGGCCATCCGTTCAACCCGCCGCATCTGATTCCGCTGGTCGAGGTCATCGGTGGCGAGCAGTCGTCGCAAGCCGCCATCGACACGGCGATGCAGTTCTACCGTGCCATCGGCAAACGTGCGATCCACGTGAAGAAAGAGGTCAAGGGGCACATCGCGAACCGGTTGCAAGCCGCGCTGTGGCGTGAGGCGATACATCTGGTCGATACCGGCGTGGCGTCCGTGGCCGACATCGACGACGCGATTGCCTACGGTCCGGGTCTGCGTTGGGCCGCACTGGGACCCTTCCTGAATCTGCACCTGTCCGGCGGTGCTGGCGGCATCGCGCATTTGCTTGAGCATCTCGGCCCGCCGATCGAATCGTGGTGGGCAGACCTGGGCGAACCGGTGCTGACGGAAGACCTCGAGGCGCGCATTACGGCGGGCGTCGAAGCCGAACTCGCAGGGCGCGGCAACGCACGGCTTGAAGCGCAGCGCGACGCGGTCATTCTCGGCATTCTCGCGAGCAAGCCTTAATCGACCTACGGCGGCGTTCATCGTCACCGGCACCGGCCAAACCGAATCACCGAATCGAAGCTTCGCATTCAAGGACTGAAGGAGACAGGCATGAGCAAACCGAAAGTCATCGTGACCATCGCGCCGACGGGCGGCATGGCATACAAGTCGCAGAACCCCCATTTGCCGACCCAGCCCGACGAGATCGCGCGCGACGTCTATGACTGCTACAACGCAGGCGCGAGTGTCGTGGCGATCCATGCGCGTCGTCCCGACGACGGCGCCACGTGCGATCCGGCGATCTATCGCGACATCAACCGGCGCATTCGCGACAAGTGCGACATCGTCATCAACAACTCGACGGGCGGTGGCGTCCATGGCGAGATGATCGGCCAGGCCGGGAACGGGTACTGGGAAATCCTCTGGGAAGAGCGTCTGAAGGGCATGGATGCCGGCGCCGAGATGTGCACGCTCGATGCCACCACGATCATCGCGAGCTTCGGCGGCAAGGAAATCCTCATGCATACCTCGCCGGAGCGCTCCAGGCATCTCGCCGTCGAGATGAAGAAGCGCGGCATCAAGCCGGAGTGGGAAGTCTTCAGTCCCACGCACATCGTGCAGGATCTCGCCACGCTGACCGCCGCAGGCTTTGACGACGAGCCGTTCTTCGTGAACCTCGTGCTGGGTGTGCATCGCGGCTTCCAGAACGCCATGCCGTACACGCCGCGGGTGTTGCAGTCGATGGTCGATCTGCTGCCCAAGGGAAGCATCTTCTGCGTGAGCGGCATCGGTCCGGCGCAACTTCCGTCGGCGATGAACTCGCTGCTGCTGGGCGGGCACGTGCGCGTGGGTCTTGAAGACAACCTGTACTACGAGCAAGGCGTGCTGGCAACGAATCAGCAATTGACGGAGCGTGTAGTGCGGCTCGTGCGCGAGATGGGCTACGAGCCGGCCACGCCGACCGAGGCCCGCGAAATCATGGGTTTGCCGCGCAATCGCGAAGTCCTGCCGGAGTTTGCCGTGCGTTGATCCGAGGTAGTGCGTCGCAAGCTGTCCGGCCCCACAAAACGAAAAGACAAGGAGACATGTCCCATGGCGGCAAACAGGTTCACACGCGGTTTCGCTTTTTCAGCGCTCTCGGGCGCGACACTTCGCGCGCTGTCCGTGTGCGTGGCGGCGCTGTGCGCGTCCACGCAGGCGAGCGCCCAACCAGCGGGCGTCACCATCGGTGTAACGCTCTCGACCACCGGCCCGGGGGCCTCGCTCGGTATTCCGGAGAAGCAGGCCATCGGCATGCTTGCGCCGACGCTCGGCGGACTACCCGCTCGCTACATCCTGCTCGACGATGCGACTGATCCGACCACGGCAACCAGGAACGCACGCCGGCTGGCGACGCAGGACAAGGTAGACGCCATCATCGGCTCGTCGACAACCCCGGCCTGTCTGGCGGTCGCGGCGGTGGCGGCCGATACGCGCACGCCGCAACTGGGTCTGTGCCCGTTCGTGCCGAGTGCTGCACAGATGCGTTACGTCTTCTCGCTGCCGCAGTCGGTCGCCGTCATGGCCGACGCCGTGCTCGATGACATGAAGGCCCACAAGGTGAAGACGTTGGGCTTCATCGGCTTCTCCGATTCGTACGGCGAAGCGTGGCTCAAGGACATTCAGGCGCGCGCGGCTGCCCGGCAGATTCAGGTGGCGCCGGTCGAGCGTTATGCCCGCAACGATCAGTCGGTGACGGCGCAGGTGCTCAAGATGATGTCGGCCAACGTCGACGCCGTCATCATTGCGGCCAGCGGCACACCGGGCGCGTTGCCGATGAGCACATTGCGCGAGCGCGGTTACAAGGGGCGCATCTATCAGACGCACGGCGTGGCGAATAACGACTTCCTGCGCGTTGCGGGCAAGAGTGCCGAAGGCGCGATTCTGCCCGTGGGCAACATTCTCGTGGCCGAGCAACTGAGCGCGAATCATCCGGGCAAGGCGGTCGCGACCGACTTCGTCAAGCGCTACGAGGC